>CATXZX010000242.1 GCA_958404085.1 uncultured Prevotellaceae bacterium
CTTCCAACGAAACTTTTCTGAATTCTTTCAGCTTCTTCTCCAGTTCCAGCGAAGCCTTGCGGGCACGCATACCGGCAGCTTTGTTTCCTACTTCAGCCTGCAAAGCAGCATCTTTCGTAAATGCCTCAACAAGAGCCGCGATATTTTCCACTAATTCTTTCATACTCAAAAATATTTATTGTTAAACATTCTGCGAGCAAAGATAAGCATTTACAATGATATGTTGTTTCATTTCGCCTAAAAAAGCACGAAAAAAAACATGGAAATAACTTTTATATCCATGAAACACACATTTTTAAGGGAATGAGTGCAAACTATACCCCTAAAGAAAACGACAGACATCTGCCGGATGGCGATGAATCGGGAACAATACACGAGGCACGGTTATTCAACCAATAACCACCCGCCGGTGCAACGCGTACCACCTGCGTTGTAATCCGAAAAAGCTCCGAGATATTTTGAAATACCACGGAATTTTTTCGGATTGGTATATACCGCCGTCTCTTCCAACTCCAGACAGCAGATTCCGCCGGACGGCTACGAGCCGGAAACAGCAGGCAACCCGCCGACAGCTTGCGGATGAAATCCACCCGTACCCGACAAAAGAAAGGCGACACGCCCAACGCATGCCGCCTTTTCAGTTTACCGTGTCTGCCCTGAGGCGGACCACGGCTTATTCAGATTTACCTTACTTCACGGAGTAAACCTTGCCGTTCACTACGTAGAGACCCTTCTGGAGACCCTTCAGGGCGTCGGCGTTCTTCACGTTCTTGCGAACCAGTTTGCCGTCTACCGTGTAAACATTCACAATGGCCTTCGAATCCTTCACGGCCTGTTTGATTTCGGTAATCACACCGTTCTTCACAGGAATATAAATCTCAGCTTCGCCGCTGGCTACCACTTTGTGGCCGTCGATGTAACCATGCTGGCCACCGATAACTACGTTGCCCATTTCTTCGACATTGTAGCTTTCCAGACCGTTGAGGCTGAAGAAGCCCAGACCCTGTTGTTCAACCGTCAGATTGTTCATCAGACCGATCAGACCGTTGATTTCCTTAGCCTGCGTGCTGATTTCGCTGTCATAAACAAGACCGAGGTCCACATTGATGGTATCGCCCGTGTTGTCGGCTGCCAGTTCGCCTGCTACCAGGATGAACGGCGTACCGGCCGGGATGCCGTCGGTAACATCCAGTGCGGAGATACCGATTTCCGTAATGTTCTGATTCTCGTCATAGCGTGCATCGGTAATGGTGTAAGCCGTCACTTCCACTTCGTCGATGCCTGCATCGTAGTTGTAACCGTAGAACTCACCCGTCACGTCGTAGGGCAGACAGAATATTTCCGCACCGCCGTTAGGCATTACAGCTTCCGAGATCTGACTCTCGGCATCGCCGGCGATGAATGTCCAGGCCGAAGGGCTGTTGGCATTCGAATCCCACGGAACGAGAACCGTACCGGCTGCCTGAGCGTGCGTCATGTAAGCGCCTTCCTTATTCTGGATGAGCGAGAGCTGGCCACCCGATACATAGGTGAACTTAAACTCTACCGCCGTATCCGACAGCAGGAATGCCGTAGACCGTCCGCGGTCTTCACCCAAATAGTAACCCGTACCCATGTTCTGTACGGTGAATACATCTTCTTTGCCTTCAACCGGCAAGAAGCGCCACAGGTATTTGGTCTTCACCAGACCGTCCACATCATACGAACCGCCCCAGCCTATCTGCGAACCGGCGGAGTTTTCTTTCGGAGCCACGAGTGAACCGTAAGTACCGTCCTCGCGGGTTGTACACAGACTCTGCATGAAGTACCACTTGTTGTATTCAGGCATGATGATGGTCTTGAGGAATTCCTTATCGGCTGCCTGAAGCGTTGCAATCTGTGCTTCGATTTCGGCACGCGTCATGGCCGGTTTGGCATCCAAAGCGGCACGTGCGGCGGCGGCGGCAGCCTTCAGGGCATCAGCCTTCGACGCATCGGTACACATACCCATGCCTTCCTGTCCCGGCTCAGCCACCAGAATATTCTCCGTATAACCTACCGACTTGGCTATGGCGGCGGTCAGCAGCGTCGTATCGGGATAAACGTCGGCCAATACCTTGCGTGCGGCCTTCAGGGCGTCGATGTCGGCCTGCGTCACCGTAGCCGGATCTTTGGCCATGGCAGCATCGATGGCGGCTTTCAGTTCTGCATAAGCAGCCTTCATGTCTTCGCGCAAGCCCATCGATTTCACCTCGTCGATGGGGAATCCGTCTTTCGTGATGGCAAATTCGCTCATGGTGAAGAATACGGTCTTCGTATTGGTGCTGTCTACGCGGAAACGAAGGTGAGAATAGGCCTTACCCAAGTCGAACACCGGAGACATATAGCTCGGTTTGTCAGCAGCTGAGGGCAAACCATCCTGGATAACCATGATGGAATCAAACTGGGCACCGTCGTTCGAACCGAGAATGGTCACGCGGGCCGGACGGTTGTTGTTGTTTCCGCCACGTTTGTACCAATAGAGAGAGATGTTCTGCAACGGTTCGTTCAGGGCCACCTGCAAGTAATGAACCGGGTCGGAGGCTACACTCCAGCTCGTATGGAAGAAAGTCTCGGTATTGCCGTCGAGCAGGTTGGCGATAGGACCTTCCGAAGGTTCCTGCGCGTTGGTACTCAGTTGGTCGGCCGAGGTAATTACGTTGTGGATAGCCGTCACGTAACCGGCAGCCGAGTCGGCACGGGCCGAAGAAAGTTCCGATTTGAAGTTCTCGGTCAACACACGCTGTGCTTCTACGGCGCGCATCTCGTCTATTTTCGACAAATCGGTCAGTTCCTCGAAGACCCAGCTCGAAGCACTGCTGGCATTGGACGCAGCATACCAGTCAGTCAGGGCACCGCTGACACCTGCACCGCTGCTGTGGCTCTGTGCGTGGTATACGTCGATACCTCCGCTCGTCTCGCCCGGACCGTTCTTGATGTAGAAAGCGCCTTCGCCGGTGGGCCAGATGCTCTGCGTCGTCGTGATGGTAGCCGAAGTAGTCGTATAACCGCTCAGATACGTGTCGTCTTTCATACATAGAATGGCGAACGTACCGTCTTTCTGCTTGATGAACTTGAACAGGAAGGAGATGTTGTCCTTATCCAGCGACTTCCATTTCACAGCGCTTGCATCCTTATACCAGCCTTTCTTTACTTTCTGTTGGTTCTCAAAGGCGGGGTACGAACTCAGTACATAATAGTAGTGTCCGTCCTCCGGCATCTTGAGAGTAGCCTTCATGGCATCGAATGTCTCGCGGATGCGTTCGCCGGCCTTCACGTAGTCATCTTCCGTCGAACCGAGGTCTGCCAAAACATCCTGTGCGGCTTCCATTGCCTTGCCGAAAGCCTCTACGGCAGCTGCATCGCAGTAGCCGAGTCCCTCGCCGGGCAGGTAAGCGCCCTGCTTCTTCTCGTATTCCTGATAGAGTACCGTGAGGTCCTGCAACGGGTTATTCACATTTTCTACCTCGTACACGTAGAACTGGTTGCACTTGGTCGTATTGGCACCGGTCCAGTAACCCATACCCGACGAAGAGTAGTTGGCCAGGAAGCTCCAGTTGTCGTAGTTGCCTGTCGTCATGCCCTCGGCCACGGCGTCGCCGCAGAATACGAGTGCATCGTAACCCTCTTCGTAATTGTTGCCGTCTGCATCGGGTGTACCGTAGGTCGAAGCCTGCAAGAGGTCGAGGCGGATGGCATCAGCCTCGCTGTAGCTGAAACCGCCTTCGTCGGAGTCGGCAGCCTTGGGCGCCGTAGCACCCCAGTACTGGCCGTTGAAGTTGCTGCGCAGGATTACCTGCGGAGCACCCGTCACGGAACCGGTCGACTTGGCGTCGATAATCTCGATAACCTGGTTCGCATTGATGAAGTCATACTGTTCATTCTTTCCGAACGCATTGTAATAATAGCCGTAATACGCGGCTTCGGCGCGACACTCTATCACAAAGAGTCCGCTTCCTCCATTCGCCTGCAAACGTTCCAGCAAGGCCGGGACCGTACTTATGGGCTCGCCCTTGATTTCCCATGCAGCCTTCGCTCCCGTGAGCCACCCGCCGATAGCAAGCAGGCTCACCAATGAAAATAAAAGCCTTTTCATGTGTTGTTAATAGTTTTGGTTTTATTGCTGTCCGATAAAAGTTTTTGATCGCAACTAAAATTAGGGCTGGCACC
>CATXZX010000243.1 GCA_958404085.1 uncultured Prevotellaceae bacterium
CCTGCAGTATCCGGAAACACTGTCCTTGTCCGGAAAGGCGTTTTCCGTCGGAGAACAAACGAGGCCGCCCGTTTGGTAAAGGGGCGGCCTCGTTGCCGTTGCCGGTCCGTCGGGACCGGATTAGAGTTCTACGGCCAGCAGTTCGCTCAGGGTCTGTGCGTATTCGTATTCGCTTTGTTCCAGCAAGTCGATGGTGTCGTAGTACATTTCGGCTTCCGTCAGGTAGTCTTGTAACGATATTTCGCCGGCTTTCAGGGCTTTGAACGACAGTTCGATGTTGTTCAGCTCTTTCAGGGCCTTCCGGTAGTAACCGGTGGTCCTTTGCAGGCTTTCGGCCTTTCGATACAATCCCGATAACCGGGCATGCAGGCGGGTTCGCAGGTCCTGTTCGTTCATCTGGGCCGTCAGGTAAGCCGATTTGGCCGACTTCAGTTTGTTGCGCTTCGACCAAAGCGGAATGCTCAGACCGATGGTCGCTCCCTTGAAACTTTGTTCCGGAACATCTTCCTGTGCATAGCCTATCGTGAGCGAGGGTAGAGATTCGGTACGTGTCTGCCTGATATTACGTTTTTCTACCGACGTCTGTCTGCTGGCTACGGCCAGGGCCGGCCAGGTTCCGGCCGTCGTCGTAAACCAGCTTTCGAAGTCTTCGGGTAGGCGCTTGTCCGAATAAACCTTTTCGGACAGCATGACGCCGGTTCCGCCGTTCATGCCCGACAGCTCGGCCAGGATGGTCTGTTTCTCTATCTCGTTCCGTTCCAGTTCGCCCTGGTATTTCACTGTGTTCAGGGCTGCCTTGTTCTGTTCGGGCTTACCGATTTCTCCCGTCCGGAACATTTCTTGATAAAGTTCGTTTATCTTTTCGGCCGTCTGCTTGCGCATTTTCAGTTGTTCGCTCCTTCTGTTACAATAGACGGCGCTGATGCACAATTGTTCAGCCTGCAGCAGCAGTTCCATGCGGCCGTTCCGGTAGTTGTCGCCTATCAGGTTGTTCCGCTCCCTGGCCGATTGGCGCTTGCTGCCGCTGATAACAGCCATGTCCAGTTCTTGCCTGACGGCGTAGTTCTTGCGCGGCCCGGTGTGCTTGGGGTCTCCCCACATGTAGCCGAACTCAACCTCCGGATCGGCCAGGTTCAGGTTGGTACGGTTGTTCAGTTTCTGTGTCTCGCCGTCGGCACGCAGCGTTTTCAGGGTCGTGTTGTTTTGTTCGACGCTTTGTAGGATGGCCGGAATGGAACTTTGTGCCCGCAAGTGGCCGCTGCCTCCGCAAAGAACGCATATAAGAAGAATTTTTTTCATATTAGTTCTGTTTCAAAGATGGTTGAATAGTTCTCTCTTTCAGGTAGAGATACATAATCGGAACGACGATTCCGTTCAGCAGGGTGGAACTGATGAGTCCGCCCAGGATTACTTTTGCCATGGGGCTTTGGATTTCGTTGCCCGGCAGGTCGCCGCTCCATGCCAGGGGGATTAGTGCCAGTCCCGATGACAGGGCCGTCATCAGAATCGGGTTCAAACGGTCCAGCGAACCGCGTACAATACATTCCCGTAGCGGCACACCGTTGTCCAGCAGGGTGTTGTAGCGGTCTACAAGGAGCATTCCGTTGCGCGTGGCGATGCCGAAGAGCGAAATAAATCCGATGATGGCCGGAATGCTGAGTATGCCGCCGCTTACGGCCACACTGAATACGCCTCCGATGAGCGCCAGCGGAAGGTTGAGCAGCATGATGACCGACTGGGGCAGGCTGTTGAACTCGCGGTAGAGCAGGAGCAGTATGATCAGAATGGAAAAGACAGACGTTATCAGGATGGTACGCGACGCCGCCTGCTCGCTTTCGAACTGTCCGCCGTATTCGATGTGGTATCCCTCGGGCAGGTGTATGTTTTCCCCGATGCTTTTACGCATGTCGTTCACGATGTTGTGGAGGTCGCGCCCCGTGGCGTTGGCCGATACGACGATTTTCCGGCTTACGTTTTCGCGGTTGATGGTATTGGGCCCCGCGGAAGTCGATACATCGGCTATGTTGCATAAGGGAACCTTGTTTCCGTTGGCGTCGACGGTCATGTTGCGGATTGTTTCAATGGAATTCCGGTTTCGGTCGTCTACTTTCAGTGTGAGGTCGAAGGTGCGGTTTCCTTCGTACACCTGCGATACGGCTTCGCCGCCCAGCAGGATGGAAACGATGTTCGAGAACTGCGGCAGCGTGATGCCGTATTGCGCCAGCATGCGGCGCTTGGGGGTTATCTTGAGTTGCGGACGTTCTACCTGCTGCTCCACATTCAGGTCCGTCACGCCTTCTATTTTCGAAACGGCCTCTTTAATCTGGTTTCCGAGCATGAACAACTGGTTCAAGTCTGTACCGAATAGCTTGATGGCTATGTTGGCTTGTGTACCCGAAAGCATGGCGTCGATGCGGTGTGTGATGGGAGAACCTATTTCGACGTTCACGCCCGGCAAAATCTGGAACTTTTTGCGTATTTCGGCAGCTACCTCTTCTTTGCTACGGTCTTTCAGTTCGAAAGGTGCCTCTATTTCGGATGTGTTTACCCCCAGTGCGTGTTCGTCCAGCTCGGCGCGTCCGGTTTTCCGGCCTACCGTTTTAATCTCGGGTACCGTCAGCAGCATTTCTTCCGCCATGCGTCCTATCCGCTCCGACTCCTCCAGCGAAATGCCGGGCAAGGTCGACACATTGATGGTAAACGAACCTTCGTTGAAAGGCGGGAGGAAACTCCGGCCGAACGAGAACAGCATGACGAGGGCCGTTACGAATACCGCCAGAGTGCATCCTATGACGCTCTTGCGGTGCGCCAGTGAGAAATTCAGGCCCTTCAGGTACCACGAACTCAGTTTCCGTACGATGTAAGGGGTATCGTCGTTGTCCCGGGCGGCCTGCTCTTTTTTGCGTCCTGTAAGCAGATAGCTGCACAGGACGGGTGTAAGCGTAAGGGCTACCAGTGTCGAGGCAAACAGCGACGTGATAAACGTAATTCCCAGCGGAACAAGCATGCGTCCCTCCATGCCATCCAGAAAAAACAGGGGTAGAAAACTCGTTACAATGATGAGCGTGGAGTTCAGAATGGGCATGCGTACTTCCCGCGATGCGTTGTAAATGATTTCCAGGCTGTCGGCCGGAAAACGGTGTGCACGCAGTCTTTTGTACACGTTCTCTACGTCGACAATGGCGTCGTCAACCAATGAACCGATAGCTATGGCAATGCCGCCCAAGCTCATGGTGTTGATGGTTAGGCCCATTGCCTTCAGGGCCAGAATGCTCACAAGTATGGACAGGGGAATCGTAATCAGCGAAATGACCGTAGTCCGTACATTCATCAGGAACAGGAACAGAATGATGACCACGAAAAAACTGCCTTCGTAGAGCGATTTTTTTACGTTGTCGATGACATTGTTTATGAAGTTGGCTTGCCGGAAGATGTCAGTCGACACGTTTACGTCTTTCGGGAATGTTTTTTGGATGTCGGCCAGTACGTCCTCTATTTTGTCGGTGAGGTTGAGGGTTCCTACGTGGGCCTGTTTCGTAACGGTGATGAGTACGGCCGGTTTGCCCCGGTAGGAAGCCGTTCCCAGCCGGGGCCTTTTTCCGCCGGTCCGCACATCGGCTATGTGCTGAAGCAGTACCGGCGTTGTTCCCGTGTGCTTGACCACCGTACTGGCTAAGTCTTCGGGATTGTTGGTCGACAGTATGCCGCGGATGATGTACTCGTTGCCGTGTTCATAGAGTATGCCGCCTGTCGCGTTGTCGTTCATGCCGCGTACCGCCTCGGCCGCTTCGTCCAGGCTGACGCCGTAATGTCTCATTTTGTCCGCGTTCAGCAGAATCTGGTATTCCTTGATTTCTCCTCCGATGACGGCTACTTGCGAAACACCGCCGATGGCGAGCAACCTGGGGCGTATCACCCAGTCGGCCAGGGTCCGCAGATCCTGCATGTCGGTGATGCTGTCGGCTGTAAGGCCGATAATCATCATTTCGCCGAGTATGGAAGATTGCGGTCCGAGCGTCGGGTTGCCGGCCGAAGCCGGCAGTTGTTCCTGCACGGTGGATAGTTTTTCGGAGGTAGTCTGCCGGGCTTTGTAAATGTCGGTACCCCATTCGAATTCCACCCATACAATCGAAAAACCGGTGGTGGACGACGAGCGTACGCGGCGTACGTCCGTAGCACCGTT
>CATXZX010000244.1 GCA_958404085.1 uncultured Prevotellaceae bacterium
GTCCGTATCGAAAAACGCTGGCATATTGATTTGTGGGAGTGCAATCGTATTCAATTGGTGGCTTCGGGTGTCGAACCCGAGCGTATCGATGTGTGCGGAGAATGTACTTACAGCCAGCCGGAACGTTTCTTTTCCGCGCGTCGTTTGGGTATTCGTTCCGGACGTATCTTTAGTGGAGTCTGTCTGGCGCGGGACGGATTTTTTTAACAATCGTAATAATGAAAATACGCAACCTGATCGTTTTTATATTCGCATCATTTATACTTTATCCTGCTCATGCGCTCTTGATGGACGAGATAACGCCGCTTGAACGCCAGCAGATAAGTGTTCCTACACCGGGACTGTTTGAAAAGTCGAAGGCCTTTACAGTCGATTTCTCGATTCTGAAAGCCGATGAGTGGACGTTTCCGCTGCCGGTGGGCGTGGTGCGTAAGTCGACCCCAAAGTTCGTGGATATTTATACCGTAAAAGGGGATGCGGTCAAGGCTATGTTTGCGGGAACGGTGCGTCTGGCACGTAATCATGCCTCTTATGGAAACGTGGTGGTCCTTCGTCATGACAACGGACTGGAGACCGTGTATGGAAATAATGCCCAGAATTTGGTGAAAGTGGGCGACCGGGTGAAATCCGGACAAACCATAGCGATTGTCGGTACCGATGCCGCACAACCCGATTCGGCGCGGTGCCGGTTGGAAGTGATGGTGAATGGATGTCCGATCAATGCCGAAACGTTGTTTAAACTGCAGAGTCATGCACTGCGGAGGCATGTTTTTCTTTTTACCAGTGCGGGACGTTCTGTCGATGTCCGGATGATAGATGCGGAGGCCGATGAAGAAAAAGCTCCTTATGTGGAAAATCCGGTTATCGAAATGGACGGAGAGTTTACCGCGTCCGAACAGCGGATTGTAAGCGCTCCGACGCGTGGCTTGTTCGAGAAAAACAACAGTATCACCATCGATTTTTCAACATACAGCGATGCGTATTGGCATTATCCGCTTGAAGGTGCCAAAGTGATTAGTCCTTATGGCGGAAAGCGAAGGCATAGCGGTGTCGATCTGAAGACAAAACCGAACGACAGCATTCGTGTTGTGTTTGATGGTTGTGTTCGTTTTTCGTCCCGTTATTCCGGATACGGAAATGTAATCGTTGTCCGTCATGCCAACGGTACAGAGACATTGTACAGTCATAATTCAAAAAATTTGGTCGCAGTCGGCGATTGGGTCAAGGCTGGACAGGTAATAGCGCTGACAGGGCGGACGGGACGCGCTTCGACGGAGCATTTGCATTTCGAGGTGCGGATTAACGGAAAGGCATATAACCCGGATGTGTTTTTCGATTGTCAGAAACGTGCGTTACGCAAGGTAAAAGTCGTGGCGCATAAGTCCGGACGTCTGACTGTGACGAAGACGGGAGATAAAGCGGGGAACTGTAATGAAAACGAATCGTAGATCCTGGGGAAGATATTTGTAGAAATAGAGAGCGGCGGTAACTTTCGGGAGTCAACCGCCGCTCTTGTCGTATACGAACGTCCGATTTAATGGATAATGCGGATGCTTTCGCTGATGACCTGGCTCGTATTTGTTTCCGGAATAGCCTTTGTCGGATTTTCCAAGGGCATTTGTACGATGAATTTCCATGAACGCGGCAGCGCGAAGGCCTCGCGTATGGTTTCACCGATCAGCAGGTTATAATGTTGTATGGATACGCCCAGTCCTTCGTCCTCGAACATGAGCCACAGCGCCAGCTGGTGCATGGCGGATGTGTGGTTCGCGTAGGTCTGGAAGGAATCCTTGTGTTGCGAGAAATTCTTTTTGATTTGTTCGACAGCCTCTTGATCTTCAAAAAATAAGATGGTACCGTAACTGTTGGCAAATTGTTGGTCGATTTTGAACTTGGTCTGTGCAAAAATCTCTTCCGGTATCAGGGCCTGCAACGTGTCGCGTACAAGTGACCAGAACTGTTGGTTGGGTTTCCCGGTCAGTAGGACGAGACGGGTAGCCTGTGTGTTGAATGCCGAGGGTACAATGGAGGTGGCATGGTGCATAAGATGTTCGAAGTGTTCTTCGGACATGGAACTTTCGTTGCATACGACATAATGGATCTGTTGGTCTTCTGATGTTTTTTCTGCGCTTCGTTTCATGACGGTAAGTTCTTTTAATTGTCAGTTCAAAGGTAATCCTTTGTTTTGCCCTGCGATGTTATTAAAAGATAAGAGTTGTGTCAATTAAAGACTGTTAGTGTTTTTCTCTATTCCTTACCTCGAAGACCTGAAAACAAATTAAAAAATGGAAATCCGGTGAACCAATCTCATACCCGTATCGGCGGGCCTTTTCATGAAAAGGCTGTTCCCGTATGTCGTGAACCGATGAAAATGAGTATCTTTGCACCGTTTTGACAAAGAGGTATAATACGATAAACGAACAATCTTCAAATTAATATAAAGTATGAAAGAACTCGCACTGAAGTACGGGTGTAACCCGAATCAAAAACCGTCTCGCATTTACATGGAAGCGGGAGAACTTCCCTTGGAAGTATTGAATGGACGTCCTGGCTATATTAATTTTCTGGATGCATTGAACAGCTGGCAGCTGGTGAAGGAACTCAAGGCCGCAACAGGCCTGCCTGCTGCCGCATCGTTCAAACACGTCTCGCCCGCCGGAGCCGCTGTCGGGCTTCCGCTGGGCGAAACGTTGAGCAAAATCTATTTCGTAGACGATATAAAGTTGCCGCTCAGTCCGATAGCCTGCGCCTATGCTCGTGCCCGCGGTGCAGACCGTATGTCGTCGTACGGCGATTTCATAGCGTTGAGCGATACGTGCGACGAAGTGACGGCCTTGCTTATCAAACGCGAGGTTTCCGACGGTGTGATAGCCCCTTCTTATACGGAGAAAGCGTTGGAGATTTTGCGCGAAAAGCGTAAGGGGACTTATAACGTCATACAGATAGACCCCGCTTACGTCCCCGCACCCGTCGAGCGCAAGCAGGTGTTCGGTATCACGTTCGAGCAGGGGCGTAACGAGATAGACCTCTCTTCCGATACATTGTTCGAAAACATTCCTACCCGGAACAAAAATTTTACGGAAGAGGCTTTGCGCGATCTGAAGATAGCGCTTATTACGTTGAAATATACCCAAAGCAATTCCGTATGCTACGTTAAGGACGGACAGGCCATAGGCATTGGTGCCGGCCAGCAGAGTCGTATCCACTGTACCCGTTTGGCTGGTAACAAAGCCGATATCTGGTGGCTTCGCCAGCATCCTAAAGTGATGAGCCTGCCTTTTGTCGACAATATCCGCCGTGCCGACCGCGACAATACCATCGATATTTACATATCGGAGGACCACGACGATGTGCTGAACGAGGGAACATGGCAACAGTTCTTTAAGGAGAAGCCCGAAGTGCTGACCATGGAAGAAAAGAAGGCCTGGATAGCTCAGAATACAGGCGTAGTTTTGGGGTCGGACGCCTTCTTCCCGTTTGGCGACAACATAGAGCGCGCCCACAAGAGCGGCGTGGCCTATGTGGCACAGGCCGGAGGCAGCGTGCGCGACGACCATGTAATCGACACCTGCGACAAGTATGGCATAGCTATGGCGTTTACGGGTGTCCGTCTGTTCCATCATTAATGAAAGACGCACCATGCAGAAGTTCGGAGGTGATGACATCGACAAGGTAATAAGCAACGGTATTGTCTTTAAGGGTAAGAGCAAGCAGAAGCCCGAAGAACCGAAGATAAAGACGAAAGCCAAGAAAAAAAGCTATATTACCGGACTGCACGGATCGGGTTCGGCCAAAATGAAAGCCGACATCCGCCGCCGGAGAGCCAACCGCCACAAGGCTTGACCGCATGTAAGGCCTATCAAAAATACCGCGCTGCTTTTTGAAAAAAGTGGCGCGGTATTTTTTACGAACTCCCTTCTTTTTCCGACGGACCGGTGTCGGGGTGCGAACTGTGACCGTAAGCAGATGTTCCGAAACAGCTGCGTGAGGGCCGAAGAGGGATGTCGAAAAGAAAAAAACGAAGAAATGCGCGACTACGCAACGTTTTTTGTCCGTATAATTTGCATGATTCAATTTTTCGTCTTAATTTTGCACTCAGATTTAAGACGGGTAGGTGCTGTACGGCCAGCTCCCTTCGAATCCTCCAGGGCTTGATCGCAGCAAAGGTAGTTGGT
>CATXZX010000245.1 GCA_958404085.1 uncultured Prevotellaceae bacterium
TATGAAAGAATTTGATATAACCGGTTGGAAACGCAGGGAAATCTATGAGGCGTTCTCGCAGTTTGATTTTCCTTTCTATCATGTAGCGTTTTATGTGGATGTTACACGGCTTAAAGCATATACATTAAAACGTGGTCTTTCATTTTATTATTCGATGATATGGCTGGCTACTAAGGCCGCAGATAGTATTCTAAATTTCCGACTACGTATAGAAAACGGTAAACTTTATGACATAGAATCTTCTGTACCGGGGCTGACATTCCTTAAATCGGATCATGAAGATTTCCAGATAGTTGTATGCTCATTAACTGACAGTCTGGATGATTATACCGGTAAGGTAAGGAACTTGACTGAAAATCAGTCCTCTTTTAAAGGAGGTGAAAATGTCCCGGAATGGGAGCAGATATATTTCTCCTGTTTGCCGTGGATGGAGATTTCCTCTCTTTCAAGTGAGCGTGTGATAGACGCCGATGATGCGGTTCCTCGTATCGCGTGGGGAAGGTATGTCGAAAGAGATGGACGGCTTCAGCTATGCGTTTCAGTGGATGTTAACCATCGCTTTATTGACGGATATTATATCGGACGCTTTTATCAGGAGTTACAGAAAAGTATTGATGGTCTACCTGACTAAACCGAATCATATTATTATGGAACTCAGACAATACATTGTGGACGCATTTACAGATCATCTTTTTTCAGGCAATCAGGCTGCCGTATGTTTGCCACAAACCCCGCAGGATACGAAGCATTTCTAGATTGATGGATTACCTAACATGTTCAACTCTTAAAAATTTCATTCAACTTAAGTGATTATCAGGAAATATCAGTATTTTTGTATTCGGATTGGGAAAACCCTTTTCAACCGTAAACAAAGAAGAAGCGCTATGCGCATTGAGTGTTTGGAAATATAGGACTTTTTCAAATTGTATACAGATGTCGTAATAGCAGTCTGCGCTTTTGTATTGAATAGAATAATCTGCCCTGTTGGACTGGTGGGTAAAAAAGAAAAATGACAATGGAAATGAAATTCTGTCAGAGTTGCGGAATGCCTCTCACAAACGAAATCCTTGGCACGAACGTCGATGGTACACCAAACGAGGATTACTGCATTTACTGCTATAAGGACGGTAATTTTATACAGGATGTGACTATGGAACAGATGATTGAGCACTGTGCCCAATTCACCGAAGAAATCAACAAGCAGTCGGGACAGAACTTGACTAAGGAGCAGGCCAAAGAAATGATGCGCCAGTTCTTCCCGAATCTTAAACGCTGGAAAAAATAATATCATGAGTAACGAAATTTTATATATTCTCTTGCCGGATTATGCAGCGCACGAGATTGTATATCTTTCGCAAGCTATTGCATCTGATGAGTATGCGTTGAAAGAAAATCCAAAGTATGTCAACAAGGTTGTTGCTCCGACAAATGAACCTATAAAATCTATCGGGGGCTTTCGTACGTTGCCTGATTATTCGTTTGATAGGATGCCTGAAGATTATGCAGCCTTGGTGCTGATTGGCGGTTTCGGATGGAGTACACCCGTAGCAGAACAGGTCGTGCCAATAGTCAGGCAAGCTATTGAAAAAGGTAAAATTGTAGGTGCAATATGCAACGGAGCTTCGTTCATGGCAAAATGTGGCTTTCTCAATGCTGTCAGACACACCGGCAATGGTCTGGAACAATTGAAACTATGGGGAGGTGAAAACTATACGAATTCTGACGGATATGTCCATGAGCAAGCCGTCGGCGATAAAAACATCGTGACGGCAAATGGTTCAGCAACCCTTGAATTTGCAAAAGAGCTTCTTTTGTTGCTTGAGAATGACACACCGGAACGTATAGAAATGTACTATCAGTTTAACAAACTGGGATTCTGCAATTTGTTTCCTGAAAATTAGGACAATGTACGAACTCGAACAAGTAGGTTCACAAACCTATTTTATAAATTGTCCGGCTTGGCGTGTATGCACAATCGGAGCGTGAGGTATATTTTATAGACTCCGTTGATAATTCTATGCTGTTATGGAAAGTCGCAGAGTAATCATGAGATGGATTGCTGTTACAGTAGCGGTGATGTTTGTATTGCCATTTTGTGTGGCACGGTATGTCCCTGCCGATGCAGGAATGGCATTGTGCATGATATTGTTCTTCATTGTCAACCCGGTATATTCCGCCATACTAGGATTCCATTGCGGCAGGAATATCCGTCAGATGTGGAATCTTCCTTTGGTGTCGTGTGTCGCATTTCTTGCTGGAGTGTGGTTATTCTTCGACATAAAGGAAGTGTGGTTTATTATATATGCCTCAGTCTATCTGATTGTCGGGTGGACGGTAATGGAAGTAAGCAAATATCTGAATAACAAAAAGGTTCAAAAGAATTGAGGTATGCCATATATATCAATAGAAAGCGGACGGCTGACAGCTGAACAGAAGCAGAAGCTGATTGAAAGGCTCACAGCCACAGCTTCCGAGATTACTCATATCCCGAAACAGTTCTTCACAGTAACAATCAAGGATTGCCGGACGAGAACTTCGGCATCGGCGGCAAGTCGATTGATGAAATAAAGCGCAATTACCACCCATGAAGGTACTTGGAATTAACGGTAGTTCCCGCAAGGACGGCAACACGGCTATCATTATAGGCAAAGTCTTTGATGAACTGAACAAAGAGTGCATCGAAACTGAGCTGATACAGTTAGCTGATTATGAGATTCAGCCATGTCGGGGATGTTTTGCTTGTAAGGGACGCAGCAACTGTGTGTTTTCAAAAGACGGCTTTGCGGAGATATTCAATCGGATGGTGGAAGCTGACGGTATAATACTCGGCTCTCCCGTCTATTCGGCAGATGTATCGGCCAGGATGAAAGCGTTTCTGGAGCGAGCTGGCGTTGTTGTCGCAACCAATCCCGGGCTTCTTCGCTATAAGTTAGGAGTTTCGGTTGCAGCAGTGCGTCGTGGAGGCGGAATGACAACTGTCGATGCCATGAACCATTTTATGCTCAACAAGGAGATGATTGTTGTTGGCTCGACCTATTGGAATATGGTTTATGGCAAGAACATCGGTGATGTACTCAGCGATGACGAAGGCATGGCAAATATGCGCAATCTTGGCGAGAATATGGCATGGTTAATGAAACGATTAAACTATGGACAAAAATAAAGTATATCCGCGTTCCAATGACAGTCAGACAGTGTATTTGAAATCGGTTGTCATGCGTCCGACAATCGAGGTGGGAGACTTCAATATCTACAACGATTTTGTGAATGATCCGCGAGACTTCGAGAAAAACAATGTCCTCTACCATTATCCCATAAATAACGACAGGCTTATTATCGGTAAGTTCTGCTCGATAGCCTGTGGCGTAAAGTTTATATTCAACTGCGCCAATCACACGCTTAAATCACTCTCCACCTACACATTCCCGTTGTTCTTCGAGGAATGGGAATTGCCTAAATCGGAAATTGCCTCAGCCTGGGACAACAAAGGCGATATTGTGATTGGTAATGATGTATGGATAGGCTATGACGCAGTAATCATGGCTGGAGTTCACATCGGTGACGGTTCTATTATCGGGACAAGAGCTGTGGTTACTAAAGATGTCGAGCCATATTCAATTGTCGGTGGCGTTCCGGCAAAAGAGATTCGTAAAAGATTTGCACCGGATGTCATAGAACGATTGCAAGCTATTCAATGGTGGAATTGGCCTGAAGAAAAGATTCACAGGGCAATATATATAATCCGTACTGGTGAAATTGAGCTATTGGAGAACCTATGACGTCAAAACATCATGCGTAAGGAATTGAAGAATATGACTTTGGCAGAACTATGGGAACTGTTTCCGATAGTTCTGACCACACATAATCCCGATTGGTCGGAATGGGCGAATGGAGAGATACTGGAGCTTTCAGCATTGCTGGAAGATTACAGTCCGATTATCAACCATATCGGTAGTACAGCCATTGCGAATATTCAAACAAAACCGATAATTGATATTCTTGTCGAAATCGCGCACGATAATGATTGGCAACGGGTCCGTGAAACGATGGAAGAGGCTGGATATATTTGCATGTCTGTATCCGATATCCGCATGAGTTTCAATAAGGGATATACATCGGAGGGTTATGCCGAAAAAGTATTTCATATTCATTTCCATACCGTAGG
>CATXZX010000246.1 GCA_958404085.1 uncultured Prevotellaceae bacterium
GTAAGGCATTCCGTACACGTCGGTAGCGATGGGCAGGGCATGCCTTATCTTTTTTCTCTCATCGGAACTCAATCGCACAAGCTAATCGCATGAAACAATTACTTTCTCAGACCCTCCGCCCGCTGCTGGCCGGCCTGCTTCTGTTCGCCGCCTGTAGCGACGACAACGGCGGCGGAATCCCCGCCCCCGCCGAACGGAAAGAGGTGACGGTAATTTACAGCACTTCGGGAGTAGGCGATGACGGTTACAACAGCGCCATACTCCGCGGCGTGATACAGGCCTACAAGGACCTGGGCTTCCGGCTCGAGCAGCGCATGCCTGCCAATCTCAATGAGGCCACCCGCATCAGCGCCACCTGGGTGGCCGACTCCGCCCAGGCCCCGACGCAGCGCCTGCTGGTGCTGGCCTCTTCCGAGTACGAGCCCCTGCTCGACAGGCTGGCCGCCGGTCCGCTCCCCTCGGCCGACGACGTGATGCTACTGGAGAGCCGCCGTACCGACCTGCCGGCCTACACCCTCTACCTGCCCCTTTACGGTGCCTCGTACGAGGCCGGCTACATCTCCGGCCTGCTGCCCTACGGTAACCTGAGCGCCATTGTGTGCGCCAATCCCACCGACTCCACCCTGACCGACGGATGCCGCGGCTTCGCCGACGGCTACTACCGTCGCTTCGGACAGGCTCCTCCCGTCCACTACCTGGACCAGACGACCAGTGGCTACGCCATGTCCGACAGCCTCTACCGGCTGTGCCACACGTTCGACGCCGAATATTCCTTTGTCTATCCGCTCGTAGGCGGCAGTCTGGACGGCCTGCTGCGCTTCACCCGCGAATATCCGCACACCTTCTACACCTGCGGTCTCGACACCGACTGTTCACAGCTGTCCAGCCGAGTCGCCTTTTCGGTGGTGAAGCACATCGACCGCGCCGTCAACTCGTTCCTTACCCAATGGGTGTCCGATGTTCCGCAACCGCGCCACCAGCGTATGGGCCTCGGCTCGGGAATGGTCGAAGTGGTGCTGGCGCCCGGCTACGACGAATTCCTGGGAGAAGAGCTGACAACCATCACGTCCGAAGCACTAAGAAAGGAGGAACACTATGAAGCAACTCGTTAAACGCCTGCTCGGCCTGCCGCTCCTCGCGCTGGGCCTGCTGCTGCCCGTCGCCTGCGACGACGACGCCCCTGCACCCGCCACAAACCAGCCCAAGGAGGTCAACACCTACAACGTGGCCGTCATCATGCCTGGCGGCAACGGCAATACGCAATGGAAGCAGATGGCCGACTGGGCCCTGCTGAACATGGAGCGCGCCCAGGAAGGCCGTGAGAGCCAGGTGCGCCTGAAGGTGGAATGGTACGACGAATCCACCGAGGACCTGCAGGCGCTGGGCGCCAAGCTGGCAGCCCGGAGCGACCTGTCCGCCATCGTGGGTCCTTACGAGTCGGACCACGTGCGCACGCTGGGCTATGCCTGCGCCCGCTACAAGAAGACGCTGATAGCCCCCACGGCCTCCAGCGTGGAACTGATGCGCATCTTTTCCAATGAAGGCTTCCTGTGGGCCCTCACCGAGAACGACATCTCGCAATGCGAGGTGCTGTTGTCGCGTTGCGCGGCCATGAACGTCACGCGGGTGTCTCTGCTGGCCGCCGACGGCATCTACGGCCAGTCGTTTGTGGACTGGTTCGCCTTTCAGGCCACCGAGATGAGCCTTGTTCCGGAACACGTTATCACCTACACCAACGCCGCCGAGCGCGACGAAGCCATCGAGTACCTGATGAGTGACAACGTGACCGACGCCTTGGTGTGCGTGCCCTCGGGCACGGACGACGTGCTGGCCATACTGGAGTGCCAGAACCGCCACAGCGGCGCCTGTCCCCGGCTGCTGTTCTCCGACGTGGCTTTCTCTGACGACATCATCCAACAGGCGGGCTTTTTATGCGAACAAATGGAGGGCGTAGCACCCTGTACAATGCCCGAGAGCGGTTTCAACGAGGCCCACACCGTCTACTTCGGCACACGTCCCCAGACGGGCAAAGCCCACTTCTACGACGCCTTCATGCTGCTGTCGCTGGCAGCCGCCCAGTGCGCCCACACGGGCACGACCGACTTCAACGCCGCCCTGCACACCCTGACCGAGGGGCGGGGAGAACCCATCAACGCGTGGGACGAAGGCGGCATGCGCCGCATGTTCAGTGCCATCGCCTCCGACAACGACGACTACGACCTGCAGGGTGCCTCGGGCCTGCTCGACTTCGACGAGAAAATCCGCACCAACGTACTCCACTCCACCTATGCAAACTGGTGGGTGTTCGGCGGACGCTTCCTGATTCAGGCCTACTTAAGTTCCGACGGCAGCCGCCGCAGTTCGCCCACGCTGGCCTCGTGGAACTGGCAGTGCCGACAGTACGACGAGTGGGGCTCCTATACGGCCGACATCCAATACGAGCCGCTGAAGGAGCGCTACGCGCTGCTCGTGGCGGCCTCCGAAGGGTGGACCAACTACCGCCATCAGGCCGACGTACTCAACATGTACCACCTGCTGAAAGCGCGCGGCTACAACGACGACCACATCGTGCTGATTGTGGCCGACGACCTGGCCCAGAACGCCGAAAACCCCGTACCCGGTGAGGTGAAGACCGCCGCCGACGGACCCAACCTGTACGAAGGCATCCAGATAGACTACCGCCTGGCCGACCTGCAACCGGCCGACATCGGTCACATCCTGAACGGCGAGCGCAGCGAGCGCCTGCCCCACGTTATTGGCGCCACAACGGCCGACAACGTGCTGGTCTTCTGGAGCGGACACGGCCTTCCCGGCTACTTCTGCTGGGGCGCAGAGCGCCACGGATTCAGCACCGACGACTTCACAGCCCTGATGCACGACATGAGCGAGGGTAAGAAATTCCGCAAGCTGCTGTGGGTGGCCGAGACGTGTTATTCGGCCAGCGTACTGAAGGGCTATGACCAGACGCCCAGTGTACTCTGTCTGGCCGCCGCCAACGAAAACGAGCCCTCGCACGCCGACGTATACGACCTTCAGCTGCACGCTTTCCGCAGCAACCGCTTCACGCTGACGCTGACAAGCGCCATCAAGGAAACGCCCGACATCACGCTCAACCAGCTGTTCTACCGCGTCACGCGGCAGACGACGGGTTCGCACGTCAAGATGTTCGGCGAGGAGACGTTCGACAACCTGAACCTCGCCACCGCCAAGGAATTTTTCTGATTCCCCCGGAAACACAGTACCGACTTTTTTCCACGCGGGCCTGCCATTTCGAAAAGCAGGCCCGCTTTTTCGTCCCTGCGGGCCCGCGCGGTCCCGACGATTCGCCCTACTAAAATTTGGCTACTCGGCACGGGTTTAGTAACTTTGCACGCAAAAGAGCGACCCGCCGGCGGCGGATCGACAAACCCCTAAAACACTCAGATAATGAAACTGTTATTGCTTGGAAGCGGCGGCCGCGAGCACGCCCTGGCTTGGAAAATCGCCCAAAGCCCGAAAATAGAAAAGCTGTTTATCGCACCCGGAAACGCCGGAACGGCCGCCTTGGGCGAAAACGTTCCCCTCAAGGCCGACGACTTCGACGGCATCCGCGAACTGGTACTGCGCGAGTCCATCGACATGGTAGTGGTAGGCCCCGAAGACCCGCTCGTAAAGGGCATTTACGACTACTTCAAGGCCGACAGCCGGCTGGCTGCCATCCCCGTCATAGGTCCGTCCAAAGCCGGAGCCGTACTCGAAGGGAGCAAAGACTTTGCCAAAGCCTTCATGGCACGCCACGGCATTCCCACAGCCGCTTACCGCACCTTCAACGGAACAAACATCGAAGACGGCATCCGCTTCCTCGAAACCCTGAAGGCTCCCTACGTCCTGAAGGCCGACGGCCTGTGTGCCGGAAAAGGCGTCCTCATCGTCCCCACCCTGGAGGAAGCCAAGAAGGAACTGCGCGCCATGCTCGACGGCATGTTCGGCAACGCCTCGGCCAACGTGGTCATCGAAGAATTCCTGAGCGGCATCGAATGTTCCGTGTTCGTACTGACCGACGGAACCCACTATAAAATCCTGCCCGAGGCCAAAGACTACAAACGCATCGGCGAGGGCGACACCGGCCTCAACACAGGCGGCATGGGCAGCATA
>CATXZX010000247.1 GCA_958404085.1 uncultured Prevotellaceae bacterium
CGGGAGGTGCGCCCCACGGCAAGGGACTCGGTTACCTGGAACGCATGGGACATGCCGTAGCCGAACCCGTTCCGTCGCTCTTTACCTTCAACCTGACGGACGAACGGCTCAAGGCGCTCATGGGAACCGTGGTGGAAAACGCACAGACGGCCCTGCCCGGAACGAAATTCCGGAGTTCGGGGCCGCTGCTCATTACCCATTGGGGCATGAGCGGGCCCGCCATTCTGAAACTGTCGTCATATGCGGCGCGCTACCTGCAGACGTGCGGTTACCGGTGTACGTTGTCGGTAAACTGGACGGGCACTTGCGACGAAACGGTGGCCGAAGCGTTGAGGCAAACGGCCGGGCTGCATGCACGGAAACTGTTGCAGAACGTACGGGCGTTCGACTTGCCGGAACGGCTATGGACCTTTTTGCTCGAAAAAGCCGGTTTGCCCGCCGACAAACGGTGGGGAGAACTGGGGAAAAAGGGGCTGAACCGACTGACAGACCGGTTGTGTAACGATACGTACGCCCTGAGCGGACGCGGCACCTACCGCGAAGAGTTCGTCACGTGCGGCGGTATCAGCCTCGACGCAGTCCACCGCCATTCGCTGGAGAGCAAAGTGTGTCCGGGACTCTACTTTGCGGGCGAGGTACTCGACATCGATGCCATCACGGGCGGGTTCAACCTGCAAGCCGCCTGGACTACGGGATATGCCGCGGCACAGGCTATGGCCGACAAGGTCCGGAAGGGCTGAAAACAGCCTTGAAAACGGCGGAAACGCCGCGCCGCATCAAAGCAACGGCGAGAATATACGGATAAACGACTCGCGCAAACGGCGCAGGTAACCACGTTTTTTCCACTCGGAATAGACCAGCTGGCTACACCGACTGAGATCTTCCTCAAAAAAAGCCCGCGCACGGCACGCCGCTTTTGGGTCGTAAACAAAAGCATTCACCTCGAAATTACTCTCGAAGCTACGAAAATCCATGTTGCTGGACCCGATGGAAACCAACGCGTCATCGACTATCAAGCACTTGGAGTGCAGAAAGCCGGGACGATAGCGGAAAACTTTCACACCGGCACGCAAGATTTCACTGAAATAGGACTCGTTGGCCCAACGGAGCCAACGGGTATCCGGACGTTCGGGTACCATCAGACGCACGTCGACCCCGGACACCGCAGCA
The DNA here is from genome assembly GCA_958404085.1 of uncultured Prevotellaceae bacterium. Lineage (GTDB taxonomy): Bacteria > Bacteroidota > Bacteroidia > Bacteroidales > Bacteroidaceae > Alloprevotella. Next base: position 1,171 of record CATXZX010000247.1, read on the forward strand.
GTCTGGAGAGCCACCAGTATCGGCTCGGTCGGCATAAAATAAGGACTCTGGATATAAACATAGCGCTGCGCGTTCTGAATAATCCACGTAAAACCGTACATGATGTCCGGCCATTTGGCCACCGGATCGGACGTCACAATCTGGAGAAGCGTCCCGCCGTCTTGCGGCCCAGGTACCAACGACGGATAATAGCGTCCGTCGGTTATCAGATTCCCGCTCACAAAGAACCAATCCATCAGAAACGTACGCTGCAAGCCGTACACGGCGCCCGAAATACGCAGGTGGGTATCGCGCCAAAGGCCCTGTTTGCCCACATAACGGTCGGCGATGTTCATGCCGCCCACAAAACCGACACGCCCGTCGACCACGCAGATTTTCCGGTGGTTACGGTAATTGACCTTGTGCGTGAAACGCGGAAACCGGACCGGCATAAATCCCTCCACACGCACCCCGTAGCGGGCCATGTCATCGAAAAAACGTTGCTTCACGGCCAGACAGCCCACATCGTCGTACAGCAGACGGACCTCGACACCGGCCTGCGCTTTCTCAACCAGCACATCGCGGACGCGACGTCCCACTTCGTCATTCTCGAAGATGTATACTTCCAGATGGATATGGTGGCGGGCCTGTTTCATCTCGGCCAGCAGCGCCTCGATGAACGCAGTGCCTTCGGTATAGAATACCAGTTCGTCGCAACTGAAAGGCAAGGATTTGTTCTGGCGCTCGAAGAAACGGATCAGCCGGACGTACGGCGAAGGCAACCGGCAGGGAGACTGGGAATAATACCCGGTCAGGCTTTTCCGCGAGAGCAGCGCGATGTTCTTACGGCTGATGTAACGTTCCTTCCGGATGTCCTGTCCGAAAAAATAAAAAAGGAGCAGACCGACAACAGGCAATGCGACAAGCACCAAAATCCAGGCTATCGTCTTGACAGGCTGGCGGTTTTCGAGCAAAACGACAATGATGGTACAACAGACGACCAAGAAATAAAAGCCTAACGAGGCCCATACGAAGAAATTGCCCCACATAGTTTCGAATCTGCTTTTGGCAAAAATAAAGAAAAATCCCGATTCGCATACGTAAAAGCGGGATTTTCTTGCGAATTGCAGGTTTCGGCAAGGCTACAGGCCCGATATAAGCCAGGCCCGGACGCTGTCTGTGCATCGTCCGGGCCTGTTTTTTTGAAATCCGGGCCACTTGTTTCGAATCAGAAGGCCCGTATTTTTTATCCGTATTCGGAGTTTAGTGCATCCGGCCGCCTCCCATCCGCATCATGGGCATACCTCCGCCCTGTCGAGGGCCTCTGCCCCGCTGCGGTCCGTCGTGGCGTTCTTCTTCCTTCACCTTCTTGCCGCCAATCAGGTTCAGGCGGTAGATGAAATGAACCATGAAGTAGCTGTTGATGGAATTACTCCACGTATCGCGACGCATTTGGGCGTTGATGATTCGGCTCACGTTGCTGGCTTCGTGCAGGATGTCGAAGAATTGCACGCTGAGCGTTGCCGAATTATCCCGCAGGAAACTCTGAGCTATCTGCGCATTCCATATCAGTTCGTTCGTATTCATGGAACGGTCGGCATAGCCGCGGCGGCTCTCCATATTCAAGTTCGTAGTCAATTGCATGTTCCAGGGAAGATTGAACTGCAGGTTGCCTCCGTACGAGAAGCGGTATGTTTCCAAATCGGCATTCTTCTGCAATTTATTGTTGGCATTCTGGTAGACGATACGTCCGTTGAGGCCAATTTCGAAGAGCGACGTGCGATACGATGCGCGCAAGTTCTCGCTCAACGTCAGCGTCTTGGTTGTATTTTTCTGCGACCCGTTGTCGCGGTTGGTGCTTACAAATCCCACCGAGTTATCGTAACTTACATCCGAGAAGGTACTCATGTTGAACGCCTTCTCGCGTCCGAATGCCGTGTTGAACATGAAATTTCCATACGTATTCCAGTTGCCGTTAATATTCTCGGGCCGTGTGGTGCGCACACCGGTAGTCTCGTCATAGTGCATGGCGTTGCTGATGCTATTCGAAGTCTGCGAGAAAGACAAACTTCCCATCCATCCCTGCTGACGGTCCACTATATAATTATTGTAAAAGACATTCAGTCTGTTTGTCCACGAGGGCTTCAGTCCCGGGTTACCTTTCGTTACGTTCAGCGGGTCGGTGTCGTCGGTCACGTCGAGGAGGCTGGTCATTGCAGGTTCGGACGAATTTCCATTGTATCGGATATCGAGCTGACTGGTTTTGGTGAAACGGTAACGGAAGCGCACACTCGGCGAAATGTGGAAGATGTTGCGCGTAATGACGGTGTCTATCCGGTTACGCGCATAGGACATCTCGGTTGTCTGCGGTTCAAAGTTTACGCTCGCATTCAGGTTCAGTTTATCCGTCGTGACACGGAAACCGATTGTAGCCGTGTGGTTGTAGTCCTTGTAAGTAGCGTACTGGCTGTTCCGGAGGTCACGCGCCATGGCCAGCGAGTCGGCCGTTGAGGGCAGGTGGCCCAGTCCGGGACGCATCAGCCCCCAATTTTCGAGCGAATCGCCCAACTGATACAACGAGCGGTCGTTGTCGGAATAATTATAGGCGAAACGGTAGCGCGTTTCGAGGTGGATATTTTTCGTCAACGGCTCGCTGTATCCCACCCGGGCGCTGTAGTTCCAATCCTTCGACGGTGTCACGCTATACTGATTGGTATAGCGGTATGGCTGCTCGGCGTTATCCTGAAAATACTGGATGTCAGAGATGTTGAAAGAGTTTCCGCGTCCCTTTGTGTAGCCTACTTCGGTGTTGAACGACACATTCCGTCCCAAACTGTTCAGCTTGCGGACCACCATGAACGAGAGTTCGGAGTTATCGCTGTAGCTGTCGCTCATCGACTGACGGTCGTTGCTGTTGACGGCGATGCGGCGAAGGCTGTCAGAAAGGAGTCCGGAGAATATCAGGTCCAGCGGATCGGTCACG
>CATXZX010000248.1 GCA_958404085.1 uncultured Prevotellaceae bacterium
TACAGCAGGGCGATAGTTAGAAATACGAGGCCCCTGTTTAAAAAAAAGTCCGTGCCGGTTTTTACCGAGTACGGACTTTTTTGTGCTTCCGTCCGGTTTGCATAATTTGTCAGCCGGACTCAGCTGCATTTCTTTTATTTCGCTAAACAATTCATGCTCTTCGTATCCCGGAACATATCGACTTGTTTGATTCTTCGGTAATTATTGAATGAATAGCTGTCTGGTAAAATTTAAAAGCCTGTTTGAACATCTTTTTTCCCGGACAGCAGTAAAAATCACGTGCTGAATAAGTTTTAGAGGATTTACTTTTCAGCATTAAACGGTGTTTTCTATTATATGAAAGATCTTAGTAAGGATATAATATAGTTCACGTCTTTATGACCTGAGCTATTTGATAACTTAGGTTAGTCGGAAATGCTGAATAACGGATATTAATCAGTCATATTCATATCTAAACCAATCAAATAATGCACTTCCGCCATCTGTCACGTAATTATATGTAAACAATCCGATATGCGGACCTTTCCAAAATGCAAGGTGCATGTCGAATGGCTTACCGACAAGATGGAAATCCTTTCCGTTGGTGCTGAAATAAAAACGGTTGTTATTGTCGACTGCGTCAAGTTTTAGCTTGAGATAAACTGTCGTTCCTTTTATTGGATCAAGGTGTTTAAAGCTGCCGTCATTTTCAGTATACAGATATAATTTTCGTTCTTTCTTTTCAATTCCTATACCTCGAAAATGATTGGTCATAGCCACGATACCAGCTCGCTGACCATGGATCATATTGTGACAATCGAGTTTAACAATTGCTTCTCCTTTATATCCCATTACTTTCTGTACGAGTGTATTGGGGGCCACGCGCAATGAGTCACCGCGCATTGCTGTCAGAACCAGATAACCTGATTTTGTATCCAATTTAATATGGTCGCGGTAAAACTTATGATTGATGTGCCACTGAAGGCCAAGAACAGTTCCATTAAAATCATCTGAAGTAGCAGGACGCTCTATCTTATAGCTATGTCCGGTATTGGGCTTGACCCACACCTTGACAGGTTCGCCTATACCGTTACGATCTATATCTATTCCCGGCATAGGCCAGCCGTTATTCCATAACACGGGTTGAAGATGGGCTACACGTCCTCTACTCTGTGTCCATTGGAAATGGATGAACCACCACTCGCCGTTAGGGGTATCGACAAACGCTCCCTGATGAGGCCCGTTGACATCTGTCATGCCTTGTTGAAGCACTACCTTTTTCTCATAGGGACCATAAATGTTTTTCGATCGAAGTATGGTCTGCCAGCCACGGCTGACACCGCCTTCGGGAATGCTTATGTAATAATAGTTATTGAGTTTATGAATTTTGACTCCTTCTGCTCCCGGTCCCGTATATACAATGACACCGTCATCAAGCAAATTACGGCCGTCTGCCGACATTTTGTGGATAAAGATGGGGCCTGCTCCCCATTGGCTTCGTCCGAGATAGGCATTACCGTCTTCATCCCAAAAGGGACATGGATCTTCCCATTTTTTGACACGCTTTATACAATGAAGAGGGGCCCATGGGCCGGAAGGATCTTTGGCTGTAGACATGAATAGGCCTTCGTCCGGAGTACAGAAGTACACATAAAACAATCCGTCGTGATAACGGATTGCCGGAGCCCATGACCCGGAACCATAACGCTCAAATCTGCCATATTCAGGATAGTCTATGTTGTCATATACATTGCCTATGATACGCCAGTTGACAAGATCGTCAGACTCAAGTACGGGCATCCCCATGAAATGAAATTCCGAACAAACAAGATAATACTTGTCACCCACTCGGATTGCATCGGGATCTGAATAGTCGGCATTCAAAATTGGGTTGATGTAGGTTCCGTTACCCTGATCGCCCCATGATATAACTTGTGCCGACGAACTTGCGCAAAGCACAACTCCTATTAACAATATAAGTAAGAATCTCATAGCTTGAAACATATCGACAATAATTTATTAATACGTAGTAACTTACAAAAACACGCAATTCTCCTATTGGTGTTATTATTGCAAAAATAGTTCTTTTAAGGCTGTATTACAAGTCTAATGCCGTAAAATAATATTATAAGTCTCGATTGGGTCATCTAAGCGTCTTTTCTGTTTGAAAAGATTGTACAAATCCGTGCAGAAGTGCGTCCCTGTGAGAAAAAGCTGGGAGATAATTGATTTTTCCGCCCAGGTTTTTCTGAACGGAAGGCCCTTGTTTTTTGGTATGTGTAACGGTGAAGGCGTGTTTTCTCGCTTCAGCAGAAAATCCGCGTACAGCAGTTTTCTGTTCCGGCCTGTTTCAGTGTGTCTCCCTGTAACGGATGCCGTAGGTGTATTTCGCTATTTTGTTGTATTTCACTACCGGAAAACCGAAAAATCCTTTCGAGATGAACAGTTCTACGGTGTCGCCTTTGTGCAGCCGGGCATATTTTTTACGTTCCACTTCGAAATTCTTGATACTTCCGTCATCGAAACTCACCTTCATATAGTACACGTTGTAGGCATCGCCCTGTGTGTAGCGCCCTCGCGACACGCGGCGTGTCTTGTGTCTCACTTTGTAATAGGTTTCTTCTACAACGGTTTTTTCAAGGTGTCCTGCCGCATCGTCGTCCAGGCTGTAGTTGCCGATGTAAAACAACGCAGTGCCGAGTATGCCCGTACATACGGAGTGACACAGGTAGTTGGGCAGAAACGCCTGTGTGCCTGTGAGTCGTATCCATAGCCTGGATTTCCATAGAACCGTTCCCGAAATCAGAGCCGTTGCGGCGAAGCACGCCGCTATCGTGCCGAAACTGGCAAGCGTGTACTGCGACAGAGTACAGATACCCGCTCCCAGGCACACGCAGAGAATCATTGTTAGTATGAAGTAAATACGTCTGTCGTTCTTTATTGTCATTTGGTTGGGATTTTATATTTTTGTAGGGTGAAATATGAGTTATATCCCCCGGTGCCGGGTGGCTGTAGAGTGTAAAATTACAATAATAGAATCGTATGAAAAAAACTGTTTTGAAAATTTTTACGGTTACGGCGTTTTGCGCCATGGTAAGTCCCGCTTGCGCACAGTTCAATCTGAATAAGGCTATTGGCGGAGCGGCAAAAGCAGTAAAGGCATTTACCCTTACGGATGCACAGATGGCTGCTTATGTAAAAGAGTCTGTGGACTGGATGGACAAGAACAATCCCGTGTTGCCCGAGGACGATCCCTACACAAAGCGTCTGAGAAAACTTACGGACGGCATTACCGACGCCGATGGTATACCTTTGAATTTTAAAGTGTACAATGTGGTGGACATTAACGCTTTTGCCTGTCCCGACGGTAGCGTGCGCGTGTTCTCATCGCTTATGGACATCATGAACGATGATGAACTGCTCGGAGTAATAGGCCACGAAATAGGCCATGTACTCAAGCGCCATTCGAAGAATGCGTTTAAGAACGAACTGCTTACGGGAGCGCTCAAAGATGCGGTGGCATCTACCGGCGGTAAGGCCGCCGCACTGACCGACTCGCAGCTCGGAACGTTGAGCCAGTCGCTTGTCAGCGCAAAATACTCGCAGAAACAGGAAAACGAGGCCGATGACTGCGGCTACGATTTCCTTGTGTCCAAAGGCAAGAATCCGTGGGGCATCGTCATGTCGTTCGAAAAACTGATGAACCTCGAGGGCGGAAGCGAAACCAAGCAGAGCTACATTCAGAAAATGTTCTCTTCGCATCCCGAAACGAAGAAACGTATCGAACACATGAAGAAACGTTGCGAAGAAGACGGCATAGCGCGTCCCGCTGCAACGGCAGACGATAACAAATAATACGGCCCCGTAGTGCCTTATCCGTAGAGGTGTAATAAAAAGAGAGCATTGCAGCGGTCGGTTGCGATGCTCTCTTTTTGTGGGGATGCCACTATTTGTTGTTGCAGACGGATTGTCAGTGAGAAATTCGGAGTCCTTACTTGATATACAACGAGAGCCGGAGTGTATTGTTTACAGTCCCGGCTCTCGCTACATGTCGGTTCAGAATGACCGGTTTTTCCGGTTTACCATTTGTCTTCAGGTTTTTCCGAATTGTTGTAGACCGACTTCGGACACCATTCTATGAAGTCGAGTAC
>CATXZX010000249.1 GCA_958404085.1 uncultured Prevotellaceae bacterium
CCGCCCCTTGATGAGCAATTGGCTGAAATCGTTTTCGAATACAACCTTCTTCAGTGTACCGACTCGCCAGGAATGGATGGACAAGATTCTGGTCGATCTGAAAGGGGCGGACTTTACAAAGAAATTGGTGTGGCGCACGGGCGAGGGATTTGCCGTGCAGCCTTTTTATCGTCGGGAGGATGTGGCCGAATGTCCGGCTATGGATGTTCTTCCCGGCAAGTTTCCTTATACGCGTGGCAATAGGGCCAAATCCAACAGTTGGCTGACGCGCCAGGAGGTGAAATGTACTGAGCCGGCGGAAACGAACCGCCTCATCCGTGACATATTGAACAAAGGCGTCGACTCGCTGGGTTTGCGGATTCCCAAAGACCGCATATCCGACGATTATTTCGACCAGTTGCTCAAAGATGTCCTGCCCGAGTGTGTGGAACTGAATTTCCGTACCTGTCAGGGACATACATTGCAGTTGGCCCGTACCTTTGTGGCTTATCTGGAGCGTCGGGGGTGTAATCCCGAAAAGATACGTGCGACCATCGCTTTCGATCCGCTTGAGAAAATCCTTGTCAAGGGTAAGGATACGACACCGCTGTTGGCTGTCTTGCGCGATTTGGACGAAGTATTCCGGGGTTACCCCCACGTACGTTTCGTAACGGTCAATGCGCTTACGTTAAACAATGGAGGAGCGTACTGCTACCAGGAACTGGGTTATGCGCTGGCCTGGGGTAACGAGTATATGCACCTCTTGACAGCAGCGGGCATTGCAGCCGACAGGGCTGCGTCTGTCATACGTTTCGAGATGGGTGTAGGCAGCAATTACTTTATGGAAATCGCAAAATTCAGGGCGGCACGCCAGCTTTGGTCTGCTGTTGTCAAACAATACGGAGCGGATGACGAAGCCTGCCGTATGTCGGTGAATGCCACGACGAGCAGCTACAACCTGACGTTGTTCGACAGCCATGTGAATCTGCTTCGCACCCAGACAGAGGCCATGAGCGCCGCGTTGGCCGGAGTCGATTCGATAGTTGTTGTTCCGTTCGACAGCGTTTATGCCGAACCGAACGAATTTTCGGAGCGTCTGGCTCGTAACCAGCAGCTGATACTCAAGGAAGAAAGCCATTTCGACAAAGTGGTAGACCCGGCGGGCGGTTCTTATTATGTAGAGACGCTTACGCAGTCGCTTGCCCACGAAGCGTGGAAGTGCTTCCTTGATGTAGAGCATGCCGGAGGCTTTCTCGAAGCCCTCAAGGCCGGTGTCGTTCAGCAGGCCATCAACGGTACGAATGCCGAACGCCATCGTCTGGCTGCGCAGCGTCGTGAATTTATGTTGGGAACCAACCAATTCCCGAATTTCAACGAACTTTCCGAGGGTAAGCAGCCCCGGACTGCCGGCGGCTGTTGCCACACGGCCAAGGAGGGAGGCCATGCGGGCGGATGCGCCAGACCTTTTGCCAAACTCGAAACTTCCCGGTTGGCTTCGGACTTCGAGGAACTGCGTCTCCAGACCGAGCGGAGCGGACGTCGTCCGGTAGCTTTTATGTTGACCATCGGCAACCTGGCCATGCGCCAGGCCCGTGCCCAGTTTAGTTGCAATTTCCTGTCGTGCGCCGGCTATCAAGTGATAGACAACCTGGGCTTTTCGTCCGTAGAGGAGGGCATCGATGCCGCGCTTGCCGCAAAGGCCGATATCGTGGTACTCTGTTCGAGCGACGACGAGTATGCCGACTATGCCATACCGGCCTATCAGACACTGGCGGGACGCGCCTTGTTCATCGTAGCCGGCAATCCGGCCTGCGCCGAGGAGTTGAAGAATGCCGGTATCGAACTCTTCATCCATATCCGGACCAATCAGTTGGAAATGCTTCAGGCACTTAATTCTAAATTGGGAATCTCATGAGAAAAAGTTTTGACCATATAGACGCATTTGCCAGACCGGCAAATGGCGACGGCCGTGCATGGCAGGCCGAAAACGGTGTATGTCCAGATTGGCGTACGCCCGAACAAATCAATATCAAGCCCGCTTATACGAAAGAAGATCTCGAAGGTATGGAACATCTGGACTTCGCTGCCGGCATTCCGCCCTATCTGCGCGGTCCGTACTCCATGATGTATCCTTTCCGCCCGTGGACCATCCGCCAGTATGCCGGTTTCTCTACGGCTGAGGAGAGCAATGCGTTTTACCGGCGTAACCTGGCCAGCGGACAGAAGGGCCTGTCAGTCGCTTTCGACCTGCCTACGCATCGTGGCTACGACCCCGATAATGAACGTGTCGTGGGCGATGTGGGTAAAGCCGGCGTTTCCATTTGTTCGCTGGAGAACATGAAAGTACTCTTTGCAGGTATTCCCCTTAATAAAATGTCCGTGTCCATGACCATGAACGGGGCGGTATTGCCTGTCATGGCGTTTTATATCTGTGCCGGACTGGAGCAGGGAGCGAAACTCGAAGAGCTGGCCGGAACCATCCAAAATGATATTCTGAAAGAGTTCATGGTGCGTAACACCTATATCTATCCGCCTTCGTTCTCCATGAAGATTATTGCAGACATCTTCGAATATACATCGCAGAAGATGCCTAAGTTCAATTCCATCTCCATTTCCGGTTATCACATGCAGGAGGCCGGCGCTACGGCCGACATCGAATTGGCCTATACGCTGGCCGACGGTATGGATTACCTGCGGGCCGGACTGAATGCCGGTATCGATATTGATGCTTTTGCCCCCCGTCTGTCGTTTTTCTGGGCCATCGGTGTCAATCACTTTATGGAGATTGCCAAGATGCGTGCCGCCCGTCTGCTTTGGGCCAAGATAGTGAAGAGCTTCGGTGCCAAGAATCCCAAGTCTATGGCTTTGCGTACCCACTCGCAGACTTCCGGATGGTCGTTGACGGCTCAGGATCCGTTCAACAACGTAGGCCGTACCTGTGTAGAAGCCATGGCTGCTGTGTTGGGGCATACGCAGTCACTCCATACGAACTCCCTCGACGAAGCCATTGCGCTGCCTACCGATTTCTCGGCACGTATAGCCCGTAACACGCAGATATACATACAGAACGAGACCCAAGTATGCCGTGAGATCGACCCGTGGGCCGGTTCGTATTACGTGGAGGCTCTGACGGACGAGATAGCCCGTAAGGCGTGGGAACACATTCAGGAAATCGAGAAACTGGGCGGTATGGCCAAAGCCATCGAGACAGGTCTTCCTAAGATGCGTATCGAAGAGGCTGCGGCCCGTACGCAGGCACACATCGATTCGGGCGAACAGGTAATCGTCGGCGTGAACAAGTATAAACTGGAGCATGAGGATCCTATCGACATACTCGAAGTAGACAATACAGCCGTGCGCCAGCAGCAGGAGGCTGAACTGGCACGCCTGAAGGCCTCGCGCGACGAAGTTGCCGTGCAGCGTGCCCTCGATGCCATTACGGCTTGTGTGCAAGAGTTTCAGGATGGAAAGAAAAGCGAGCAAAATTTGCTCGACTTGGCGGTGCAGGCTGCCAAACTGCGGGCTACGTTGGGCGAGATTTCCTATGCTTGCGAGAAAGTAGTGGGCCGCTATAAGGCTGTAATCAAAACCATTTCGAACGTGTATTCTTCTGAAAGTAAAAACGACGGCGACTTTGAGAAAGCCTGCCGCATGACGGACGAATTCGCTAAGCGCGAGGGACGTCGTCCGCGCATCATGATTGCCAAGATGGGACAGGACGGACACGACCGTGGCGCGAAAGTCTGTGCTACGGGCTATTCCGACTGCGGTTTCGACGTAGATATGGGACCGTTGTTCCAGACTCCGGCCGAATCGGCTCGCCAGGCTGTCGAGAACGATGTCGACGTGCTGGGTGTCAGCTCATTGGCCGCCGGCCACAAGACTCTTGTTCCGCAGGTCATCGAGGAACTGAAGAAACTGGGCCGTGAGGATATCATGGTCATTGCGGGTGGTGTGATTCCGGCCGGCGACTACGATTTTCTTTACAAGGCCGGTGTGGCTGCCATTTTCGGTCCCGGAAGTTCCGTGGCGCACAGCGCGTGCGAAATCATGCGCTTCTTGCTCGAAGAATAAGTATTTAGATATATTACTGTCCGGTAAACCGTAAAGTGTTGAGTCCAACTTCTTGAAAGACAGAA
>CATXZX010000250.1 GCA_958404085.1 uncultured Prevotellaceae bacterium
CAGATAACCGATGTCCGTACCTTTATTATAAATGTTCCGGGCCACCGTGAAGGGTATATGCCCATCCCTGTTATACTCCATCCCCCGATTTCGGTACACCCCCACTATCTGATAGTTCACGCCATCGAAACGTACATATTTCCCCAACGCAGACATACCCTTCTTCGGAAACAGCGCATCGCGCTGCTGTTCGCTTATCACCAATACTTTCCGATTCTGTTTTATATCCAAATCGTTGATGAAACGGCCTTCGGCCATCTGCCGGCCACTCACGACGTAATCATCGGGATAAACACCCACCATATCGACCATACATTGTTTGTCGGCATAGTTCAGATAGCGGGATGAACCCACATAAAGCCGGGGAGTCTCTTCGTTGACCCGCGTAGAAAACTGCTCGTGTATGACCTGCCGGTCGCGATGGTCCAGACGAATCCACCGACCTTCCTGAAAGCCCTTGTAGGGTTTTGTGGTCCATCCGCCATATAGGTTGACAACGTCCAACGTCATGTTTCCCGACATGGCCTCGAAGGCATGTATAATACCGTTTCCGGCACCGAGAAGCAATATCAGCAAAAAAATGCCGACCGAAACCGACAAACCGGTCAAGGCTGTCCGCAACTTACTACGCCGCAACGAATCTCCTATTTCTCGTATTGTATCTATCATCTTGTCCGTTATTTCATTAATCCGTCCAATCCGAACACACTGGAATCATGGGCCGTGTTAGCCTCCATACTACCTATCACGCCATCCTCTATATGGATGATACGGTCCGTACAATTGGCCACCCCGCTCTCGTGGGTAACGACAACCACAGTCATGCCTCCGGCATTTACCTCCTTCAACAGGTTCATCACTTCCACGGAAGTCTTGCTGTCGAGGGCCCCCGTCGGTTCATCGGCCAAAATGATTTCGGGATTCGTTATCATGGCACGTGCTATCGCCACACGTTGTTTCTGTCCTCCGGAAAGTTCGTTCGGAAGATGGTGCGCACGTTCTTTCATTCCTAAGCGGTCCAGGTATTCCATAGCCAGTTCGTTCCGCTGCCGACGGCTCACTCCTCTATAAAACAAGGGAAGCGCTACGTTTTCCAACGCGTTCTTATAAGGTATCAGATTAAAGGATTGAAAAATAAAGCCAATCATACGGTTACGGTAATCGGCCGCTTTCGTCTCGCTCAACCCTTTTATCAATACTCCGTTCAAGTAATACTCGCCGGAGTCATAGTCGTCAAGTATACCGAGTATATTCAACAAGGTAGACTTGCCCGACCCTGACGCTCCCATTATGGAAACAAATTCACCGCGGCTCACATCGAGATCAATACCCTTCAACACGTGGAGGGGAGTCCCGACATGATATGTCTTATGCAGTTCTTTCAGATGTATCATAGTTCTCTTATTTAGTTTTCCGTTGCCTGCTTTTTATTGTATTCGGCATACAGTTCCTCCATATCGCGCAACGAAATGTCCAGTAAACCCATTTGATGGAAAAAATCGGGCAATTCACTCAAGAATTCATTCCTGCGCATCGAAAAAATCAACTGTCCGGCCCCCGGCGACACAAAGTAGCCCAAACCGCGACGGTTCTGGATAATCAGGCGGTTCTGTAAGTATTCATACGATTTGACTACGGTGTTTACATTTACTTCTACCGTTGCCGCATAATCGCGTACACCGGGTATGCGCGCCCCTTCGGCATAATGGCCCAACAGAATCTCCTCGCACAAACGATCGGCTATCTGTCTGAAAATAGGTTTATTCTCTTTGAAATTCATAGGCGGAAAAATTTAAAGTCAAGCAGTGTCATCCGTTTAAACAGGCTGTATCCGGCGCAATAGTTCAGCACGGACAGCGACAGCATAAGGGTAATGAACACGACCTCTTCGTCTATACTGATGCTATAGGGCGTAAAGCCGAACAACCACGTAAAGAGGAACGAACCGATCCACAAAACTGCCGAGACGAACAGCACCGCATGCTTATGCCAATAGCAGCCGCCCAATACGTAACACGAGTGAAGCCAAAGAAGAAGGGAAAGACTCGACTTATAGCCGTTCATCCAATCAGCTAAAACAGAAGTAAAACATAAATGTGCGTATTCGGGTTTATAACCCGTCATCAGCAACATACCGACACGCAACAGATCGGTCAACGCAAATGCCGCGATAAAAACGACGGGCATGCCAATCGATACGATCAACAGACGGTCTATATATTTTTCCAGGGCCGTAGCCGGAAGCATCAAAAGGTTAATTCGGTTTCCCTTCTCGTTATATGTCGAAAGAATGCGTGCAGCATACAATACCATCCCTATAAAAAGCGAAAAAGTTGCAATAGCCGCAGTCTCCGTACCGAATCTCGCACTATACGAAAACCTATACGGAGGAATTAGGAGCATTCTCATCGTAAAATAGATTCCCCAACATACAAACATCATCAAAAAAAAACGCAAGTATTGCTTCCGGTTGGTATTTAGGTCATGCCAAAGTACTTGCTGCAACCGTCTGAAAGAAAAATTAGAATCCATACATTTATTTCCTTTTTCCATTACCAATTCTTTTATAAGGTCATTTTAATAAATAGTTTGTAGCCTATCACATACATTATGGGTGAAAGCAGTAAGAACACTGTTGAAATCAAATCCCTGGAATACAGAACAACGTCATAATATACGGATGCCGTATACATAAGGAAGGTCAGGAGAAGATAGGTCCAGAATAAAAGTTTCTTTCTGCTGCATCCCACCACAAAGAACAGTGCGTGTATGAAAATCATGAACGAATTTTCAATAAGGTTCCAACCTCCGAAGCCCATACTCGGCACGTAATCGGAAATGTCTCCCGGAAAAGCCAGCAATACCGGTTCATTAATCCATGGAAGCCAGCCCAACAATGCCTGAATACCCGCACGACAAAAATCAGCTGCCGCAAACGCGATGATACAAGCGACGAATGTTATAACCGAACATAACAAGAAGCGATAAACAAACTTTTCGGTCATCGTAGCAGGCAACATCAGGAAATCAATGACCTGCACTTTCTTCCGGCAATTAAACGTAAAAGCCGAAACGGACAGCACTTGGCAAACCCAAAGCGACAGCATGAATGCAAAAAATACAGAACCGTAAAAATTCATGCTGACCTCAACGGCATCGACATTGGAAACTCCCTCAATATACCTTACATCCGAATCATTCAACAGGTAACATTCCAGTCCGAACCAAAAGAAAAACATGAGTGCGAGCAGCGACAAATACAGATGCCTGTTTTGCCACATATCGCGACACATCACAAGATATAAACGTTGTACACTAAAAGTCATCACGATTTCCTCCATTTTTCATCACATACCGGAAATAATCTGATTTATCCGCTCCGAATCGGCCAAAACCGCATTAAAAAGCCACTCGAGTTGGATGGTAGTTTCGCTTCCCTCCGAATTCGGAACAACTACCCCATTGCCGTGAAGCGAAGGCTGGACATAAAGTGCATCATCCACCGGTTCTCCCATCATACGCTCCTCAAAGCATAAGCATTCGCTCAATGTCTGTACCGAAGCATTCAGCTTGACACGGCCTTCATCTATGATAATCAGGTGGTCCAACAGCATGTCTACATCGCGCACCTGATGGGTAGAAATGACAATACTCTTTTCTTCCGTCATACCTGAAGCGATTACCCGGCGGAACTGGCTTTTCGAGGGGATATCCAATCCATTACTCGGTTCATCCATTAGGATGAGAGGTGTATTCGTAGCCAGTGCAAAACAAAGGAAGGCTTTCTTTTTCTGTCCCATCGACAATCCTCCCAAATGAATATCGCCATCCATGTCAAAACCATGCAGACAATTAAGCAACAATTCCCTGCTGAAATTCGGATAAAACGGTTCATTGACACGTATATACTGTTCCAGCGTTACATTCGGCAATGAAAATTCTTCAGGAATCAGGAATATCTTATCGAGCGTACTCGGCATCCGTTTCCGCACATCGGTTCCTTGGTACAGCACATCTCCCTTTTTCGGGAACAACAGACCGCACATCAAATAGAGCAGCGTAGATTTTCCGGCACCGTTTTTGCCCAAAAGACCATAGACACACCCTTTA
>CATXZX010000251.1 GCA_958404085.1 uncultured Prevotellaceae bacterium
TTGTTGATGTCGGTGTTCAGGATTTCGTCGCGCACCTGGCACAGGACGGGGTCGTCCAACTTGAAGAAACTGAGCTGCATGTCGGCCGCGGCCTTTTCGGGCGCCGGACCCACCTGTCTGGCACCGTTTTGTTCCAGGTCTTTCAGAATGTGTTCGGCCCGGCTGACGATGGTCCGCGGCATGCCGGCCAGGCGCGCCACGTGGATACCGAAGGAGTGTGCGCTGCCGCCGCGTTCCAGCTTGCGCAGGAACACGACCCGCCCGTTGCTCTCGCGCACCGATACGTTGTAGTTCTTGATGCGCGGGAAGTTTTTTTCCATCTCGTTCAGTTCGTGGTAATGGGTGGCAAAGAGCGTGCGCGGACGGCCCTTTGCAAATTCGTGGATGTACTCTACGATGGCCCAGGCTATGGAGATGCCGTCATAGGTGGACGTGCCGCGGCCCAGTTCGTCGAACAAGACCAGGCTCCGGCCCGTCAGATTGTTGAGGATGTTGGCGGCCTCGCTCATTTCGACCATGAAGGTGGATTCGCCCACCGAGATGTTGTCGCTGGCCCCTACGCGGGTGAATATTTTGTCTACCAGGCCGATGCGCGCCCTCTCGGCCGGTACGTACGAACCGGCCTGTGCCAGGAGCGTGATGAGCGCCGTCTGGCGCAGCAGGGCCGATTTTCCCGCCATGTTGGGTCCCGTTATGACGATAATCTGCTGTTCGTCGTCGTCCAGCGTGATGTCATTGGCCACGTAGGCCTCTCCCACGGGCATCTGGGTCTCGATGACGGGATGGCGTCCGCCCTGTATGTCGATGGTGCAACCCTCGTCCATCAGCGGCCGTACATAACGGTTGCGTTCGGCCGTCACGGCCAGCGAGAGCAGGCAATCGAGGACGGCCACCTGGGCGGCATCCTCCTGCATCGAGGTGATGTAGCAGGCCGCCTGCTGTACGAGTTCGCCGAAGAGGCGCGTCTCGATGGCCAGAATCTTGTCTTCGGCCCCTAAGATTTTTTCCTCGTATTCCTTCAGTTCTTCGGTGATGTAGCGTTCGGCGTTGACGAGCGTCTGTTTGCGTATCCACTCCGGCGGCACGTGTTCCTTGTACGTGTTGCGTACCTCGATGTAGTATCCGAATACGTTGTTGAAACCTATTTTCAGGCTGCTGATGCCCGTCCGTTCGGCTTCGCGCTGTTGCAGCCTGAGGAGGAAGTCTTTGCTCGAATAGGCTATCTGGCGCAGCTCGTCCAGTTCGGCGCATACCCCGTCGGCTATGAAGTTTCCCTTGTTGACGAGCAGCGGGGCGTCGGGTTTCAGTTCGCGGCGGATGCGTTCGCGCAGGGCCTCGCAGGGCTCCATGCGGGCTCCGGTGCGGCGCAGCGTTTCGTCCTCGGCGTGGTCGCAGGCCCGTTTGATGAGGGCGACGGCCTCGAGCGTGGGGGCCAGTCCGCTCAGTTCGCGCGGCGAGATGCGTCCTACGGCTATTTTCGAAGCGATGCGCTCCAGGTCGCCCACGCGGCGCAGCTGTTCGTCCATGAGTTCGCGGAACTCGGGATTCTGCAGGTAATAGGCGATTCCGTCGTGGCGTGTGCCGATGGCCCGTACGTCGCGCAGCGGAAAGATGAGCCAGCGTCGCAGCAGGCGGGCTCCCATGGGCGAGAGCGTATGGTCCAGGACGCTGAGCAGCGAGTTTCCCCCTTCGTTCATCGGGGCCACCAGTTCGAGGTTGCGTATCGTGAACTTGTCGAGCCTTACGTAACGCTCCTCCTCGATGCGCCGCAGGGCCGTGATGTGTGCGGTCTGCGTGTGTTGCGTCATCTCCAGGTATTGCAGGATGGCGCCCGCCGCCGTCACGCCGCACGCCAGGTGGTCTACGCCGAATCCCTTGAGGTTCTTCACCTCGAAGTGGCGCAGCAGACGCGAGCGGGCCGTGTCTTCGGCCCATACCCAGTCGTCCAGCTCGAAGGCGAAGTAGCGGCCGCCGAAGGTACGTTCGAAGAGCGCCTTTTTGCTCCGTTCGTACAGTATTTCCTTGGGCACGAAGTTTCCGAGCAGCTTGTCGACGTATTCGGTGGTGCCCTCGGCCGTCAGGAACTCGCCCGTCGAGATGTCGAGCAAGGCCAGTCCGCACAGGTCGCGGCTGAAGCAGACGGCCGCCAGAAAGTTGTTTTCCTTGCAGTTGAGTACGTTGTCGCTCAGGGCTACGCCCGGCGTCACCAGTTCGGTGATGCCCCGTTTCACGAGCTTCTTGGTCAGTTTGGGGTCTTCCAGCTGGTCGCAGATGGCCACGCGGTGGCCGGCGCGTATCAGGCGCGGCAGGTAGGTGTCGAGCGCGTGGTGCGGAAATCCGGCCATTTCGATGCTTTTCTGTTTTCCCGAGTTGTTGCGCCGCGTCAGGGTGATACCCAGGATGGACGAGGCCGTTACGGCATCTTCGCAGTACGTTTCGTAGAAGTCGCCGCAGCGGAACAACATGACGGCATCGGGGTGTTTCGCCTTGAGTTCGTAAAACTGCTTCATCATCGGGGTTACTTCTTCTTTGGCCATGGGAAATGTCGTATTTCTGCTTGTTCTAAAGGCACAAAAGTAACTTTTTTTTTCGAGATGCCCAAATGTGTTTCCGGGCGGATGGGTAGTGATTTTTATTTACACCTTATTTTTGTTTGTTAGATGTTGTTTTCATAAATTATCTTGTGTATTCAGATATTTGTTTATATCTTTGCAAAAAGACAACATCCCGGAGATGCTGTCGCGAACGGGCCCGCTAGTTGAAAACAGCTGGGCGAAAGTCGGGACAGGTGGCGGATGTTGCGGAAAATAAGCGGCCGTACGTTCTTCTTCGGAAGCCTGTACGGCCGGTATCAGGACCGGAAAATGTGACATGTGCAGCCGGCACCGACTGTGTGCGGCCGTGTTCCGTTGAATTAATAATTTGTAGTACTCATCAGAGCGGGAGTGTGTCGTGACGACATGTTCCCGTTTGCACGTTGTATGGGGTATGTCCCGGTCTGCATGGATGCGGAAGGTGTGGAACCTGTGTTTATTTTTCGGCGATCGGCATGAATATGATGAATGAATCGTTGCCCTTCTTGACGGCGGCCGACAATACTTTGGGCTGTCCGTCCTCCAGGTAGACGGACGGGCGTTCGAGGCGGTCGGGCACAAGGATGCCGCCGTCGTCGAGCGGTATGCGTTTCCTTATCACTTCATAGTTTTCTGCCTTTTCCCAGTTCTTGCCGTCGGCAGAGGTCATCATGCCGAGGTAGGTGTGGGCATGGAAGATGGCATAGAAGCGTTTCGACAGCTTGTCGTACCACATCGACACGTCTTCCGTATCCCAGTCCTGTATGACGGGACGCGGGTTGAGCTTGAAGTCCCGGTCGGGGAGGTCGGATACGGCCACAGCCTGGTTGCGTTGTCGGGAACTGGGTTTGTCGCCTTTTACGATCAGGTAGTAACGGAGGTCGGGGCCCTGGGCTATGGCGGGATTGACAACCACGTTGCTTATCGGTCCTTCGGGTTCGAGCAGCGGGGTGGGATGGATGGTGAAAGGCCCGTCGAGTGTTGCCGCCGATGCTACATAGGTGCGCTGCCTGTTGCGCAGCGGCATCCAGTTTGCATGGCTGTAGCCCACGGAGGCTGTGGCTTTCAGTTCTTCGTCGGTGATGTTCCTGTCGCTCGACGTGCTGACGAAGTAGAGGTAATATCGGTCGCCGAAGCGTTTGATCTTCGGGTTGTGTGCCGTAATCATTTCGCCCGGTCCGAAGTTCTCCTTGCCGAAGTCGAATACGGTACCGGCATAGCGGTAGGGGCCTTCGGGACGGTCGGCCACGGCATGGGCTATTGTCGAGTGGGTGAGCCATGCGGTGAACTTCAGGCTGCGTTTCCAGCGTGAATAGAAAAGGTGGTATTTGCCGTCGTCGCCTTTGATGATTGAGTTGCACCAGTTGAAATAGTCCGGGTCGCGGAATATGTTGCTGTCGCTGCAAAGCGGTTGCAGCTTGTCAGACAGGCTGGTTTGCAGGCCGGTGGCCTGGGCGGACGTTCCGGGTGCTATGGGCCGCAGGGTGTTGCCGTTGGCATCGACGGGATAGGTGGCGTTTTCGGCCTCGAG
>CATXZX010000252.1 GCA_958404085.1 uncultured Prevotellaceae bacterium
AAAAAATTTACGTTTTTCGATTACAAATATAAGCGTGGTATTTTAACTGTGCAAGTGTTTGATGAATTATTTTTCAAAAACATTTATATTTAACAATAATTAGTAAACAAGATGACGAATCAAGAGAATGGCGTGGACTTAAAATCCGCAGCCGGAATGGAAGAAAAGAAGTTGTTCATCGAAACCTACGGGTGTCAGATGAATGTGGCAGACAGCGAAGTCGTCGCTTCCATCATGAAAATGGATGGATATGCAGTGACTGACAAGATTGAAGACGCTGATGCTATTTTTGTCAACACTTGTTCGGTTCGCGATAATGCCGAACAGAAAATCTACGGACGGCTTCAGTATTTTCAGTCTTTAAAAAGAAAGAAAAAAACTTTAGTGATCGGTGTGCTCGGATGTATGGCAGAGCGCGTGAAGGAGGAACTGATCGAGGTGCATCATGCCGATTTGGTAGTTGGCCCTGATTCCTATATGGACTTGCCGAACCTGGTAGGTGCGGTCGAACACGGAGAAAAGGCGATCAATGTTGAGCTTTCCACACAGGAAACCTACAAGGATGTGATCCCATTGAAATTGGGAGGTGTGCATATTTCGGGTTTCGTCTCCATCATGCGCGGATGTAATAATTTCTGTACCTATTGCATCGTTCCGTATACCCGTGGAAGGGAACGCAGCCGGGATATTGAAAGTATCCTGAACGAGATACGTGATATGCGTGAAAAAGGTTTTAAGGAGGTGACCTTGTTAGGGCAGAATGTAAACTCTTATCTCTTTGAGAAAGAGGGAGAGAAAATTTCGTTTCCCGTTTTGCTGAAGCGTGTGGCCGAGGAGGTACCTGAGATGCGTGTCCGCTTTACCACTTCTCACCCGAAGGATATGAGTGACGAAACTCTGCACGTGATCGCCGAGCATGATAATATATGTAAGATGATCCACCTTCCTGCACAATCGGGAAGCTCTCGTATCCTGAAAGTGATGAATCGTAAATATACGCGTGAACGGTATCTGGACCGTATTGCCGATATCCGCCGTATCTTGCCGGACTGTGCTATATCGACCGACTTGTTTTGCGGTTTCCACTCCGAGACGGAAGAAGATTATGAGGAAACGCTTTCCCTGATGCGCGAAGTGGGCTACGACAGCGCTTTTCTTTTCAAATATTCCGAGCGTCCGGGAACTTATGCGGCCCAGCATCTTCCCGATACGGTCAGTGAAGAAGAAAAAGTCCGCCGTCTGCAAGGCATGATCGATTTGCAGAACCGACTTTCGGAAGAAAGTAACAAGCGTGATATCGGCAAAGTGTTCGAAGTGTTGATCGAAGGTTTCTCCAAACGTTCGCGTGAGCAGTTGTTCGGTCGTACCAGCCAGAATAAAGTCGTGATTTTTGATAAGAAGAATTATCATGTCGGACAATTCATAAAAGTACGCATCCACCGTGCCTCTTCCGCTACTTTGTTCGGAGACCCGGTGGAGGAATAATCCCTATTGACACTGATCATTTGTTTCAACATCAAAAACAAAAGTGTCTGTGGTCGAAATTTTAGTTTCTCTCAATGAAACAAAAGTTTCGTCCGAGGAAACTAAAGTTTCAAAGGCAGGAGCTGTTTGAAACTTTAGTTTCTCAAAAAATATTTGCTGAAACTTTTTTACCAGTCAAAGCTTTCCCTGTATGAATCGAAAACCGGTTCTTCGTTGATTCCGTTCTGTTCAAAAAGTTGTTTGATAAAAATTTGATGTTCGGGCAATAACTCGTTTTCCTTGCGCAAGAAACGGTAGTAAAGTGTTTTTCCGAAGTGCTCGACCATCTGCCTTCTTAAGAGCAAAGCCGTCTTATGCGGCACATTATCGAGTAAGTTCGTTATCCCCAAAGCAATTCGTTTTTTGATTTGTGATTTGAAGAAAGGGCACTTGTCTCTTTCCTTCGGATAATGGGCTGGATTTACGATCGGAAAAAATTTGCGGATGGATGTACTGTTGGCTGCTGCCAGATGGCGTAAACAATGGTTCACCTGCGTACACTGATCGTTTAGGCAATGTGCGAAATCGTATGGAACCTCTTGATAATCAAATTCGTTTTTCATAATGTGCAAATGTACGGATTATATTTGAACCCGTATCCTATTTTTGTATTTGTATTAAGTGCAAACTATTGTTATAGCCTAAAGAAAAAGTAACATTTATTTCTGTAGTCTTCTGAAATTGGCCATTTTGCCGGTCTTTTCGGGCAAAATTGATGTAGGGGGAGTTGGGTGGTATCTGTTTGATTATCTATTATTTGGGATTTTATATAATGTACACGCGTACATATACAATATATCCTTTTATTTTTATGTTTTTATTGTTGTAAATGGTTGGAAGATAGAGGAATAGGATATAATTTCAAAATGGCTAAAGAAAACGTACGTTTTTTTTAGTCATTTTTCGGGAGCTTCGGAAAGGTTCGTATCAGAAAGACGGTTTTTCGTACAGGCTAAGCTATCTGATTGATAAGAAAGAATATAGAAAAGGAAAAATAATTGGGAGAAAGGATTGCAGGTTTAAAAAGTAGTTGTATTTTTGTGCTGTGAAAATGACAAATTTATACGTACGTTTAAATTCGTCATTTTGTTTTTGCCTTCTATAATTCTTATATCCAGTAAATTAAATAGTCAATACCCCGCATAAACCAACCCGAAAAACCGCCTTTACCACATTGCAGACAAACATTCAAAAAACTATCGTAAATGTAAGACAATCAATTTTATACAGTGAAATCTCCCGATACCCGCATCGAGATGTAAAAACGGTCGAAATGGCCTGTCGCACGGTTCTCGTTCCGAAAGTCTTCCCTCTTTAGTTAAAGATATACAAAAAAGAAGTCGGCTGTTCTGCCGATAATAGCGTCAGGACTTGCAAAACCTTACATTATTATGTATCTTTACCTATATAATAGCCATCCGATAGACACATGATCTCGTAAAACCTGTAGCCCCTCCTGGAGCGCACTGCGACTTATGCAGTGTTACCCATAGAGGGAATAATTGTTTCCTGCCTATGGAACGACCGTTTCCTGCCGGGGGAACGGCTGTGCCATGCTGAGGAAATTGTAGTGCCAAGCAGATGTAATTTTTGTAGCACTGCTGTTTCTTGCAATAAACTCTTGCGTGTGTAGCAGCATGGGCCGATACGGAAGGTTCGGACAGAAGTGTCGATGGAAGGAATCGTTATTGGGACTTGCTGCGTTGGGGTATTGCATATGAAACATTAAATGGCGATATTTACGTCATTCTATACATAATCTTGTTATCATGAAATCAACAATCGTATTAGGAATAGGGGCTACCTTACTGGCCTCCTGTTCCGGAAACAAACAAAAAACGGAAGAGAAAGTAACACAGCAGCAGAAGCCGAACGTTATTTTCCTGATAGCCGATGATATCGGTTATGGTGACCTTAGTTGTAACGGATCGAAAACGATCCATACGCCGAATGTGGATAAACTGGCGGCACAAGGTCTTCGCTTTACGGATGCACATTCGGTGGCTGCGACCAGTACGCCTTCACGTTATTCTTTGTTTACCGGACATTATGCCTGGCGGCGGAATGATACGGGGATTGCGGCGGGAAATGCCGGAATGGTCATTCGGCCGGAGCAACCGACAGTTGCAGATATGTTTCGTGAGTGCGGCTATACGACCGGTGCTATAGGCAAATGGCATTTGGGATTGTCTGACAGGACGGGAGGACAGGATTGGAATGGCTTTATCACGCCGGGACCATCCGATCTGGGATTCGATTATTCTTATATCATGGCTGCGACAGGTGACCGTGTGCCTTGTGTATGGGTTGAGAATCAGCGTATCGTAAATTTGGACCCGAACGATCCGATTGAAGTGAGTTATGAAAAACCGTTCCCTGGCGAACCGTTGGGTAAAGATCATCCGGAATTGCTTACAAAGTTGAAACCAAGCCCAAATCATGGACATAACCAGGCGATCGTAAACGGAATTTCCCGTATCGGTTACATGAAAGGTGGCAAGCAAGCATTGTGGGAAGATGAAAATATTGCAGATAGCATAACCGTAAAGGCTGTCCG
>CATXZX010000253.1 GCA_958404085.1 uncultured Prevotellaceae bacterium
GGTGAGCCGGATATTTTGGTTGGCACCAGCCACGGAACTACGCCACTGCCCCAAACATACCGAAGTTTTTACTTGTTTCGTTTCGATTTTCCAAATCTTTTGTTTTCCTTTGCCATTAACAACCCTTTAAAATTGACGATATGAACATCACCCACATTGAACACATCGGCATCGCCGTTGAAAGTATCGAGAAAGTACTTCCCTATTTCGAGAATGTATTAGGATTGAAATGCTATAATATAGAAACGGTGGAAGACCAGAAAGTAAAAACGGCTTTCCTGAAATGCGGAGAAGTCAAATTAGAATTATTAGAAGCGACCTCTCCAGACAGCACCATCGCATCTTTCATTGAAAAAAGAGGACAGGGAGTACATCACGTAGCATTCCACGTTGAAGACGGAGTCGCCAACGCTTTGGCAGAAGCAGAAAAAGCAGGCATCCGGTTAATAGACAAGGCTCCTCGCCGCGGTGCGGAAAATTTAAACATCGCATTTCTCCACCCCAAGTCAACTGTTGGCATCTTAACGGAACTCTGCGAATGCGGAAAATAAGACACATGAATACGTTTTATTTCCTTTTATACACATTAATTCAGGGATACCGTATTTTCTAAAAAGCATATATTTCAAAACGAGGACCGCATCTCAAAAGCCATGTACTTGCTTTTTGAGATGCGGTCCTCGTTATACAAATGTATCTATATCATCATACTCGGTTGGTATCCTGATCGGGGAAAACGACAACCGGTTTAAATTGTTTTGCTTCCTCAAATTCCATTGTAGCGTATGCCATAATAATTACGATGTCTCCAACCTGGACTTTGCGGGCGGCCGCTCCATTCAGACAGATAGCCCCGCTTCCTCGTTCACCTTTAATAATATAGGTATCAAAACGCTCTCCGTTATTATTATTGACAATAAAGACCCTTTCACCGGCTATCAAATTGGCAGCATCCATCAGATCTTCATCAATTGTTATGCTCCCCATATAATGAAGGTTCGCCTCTGTTACACGTGCGCAATGTATTTTCGATTTCAATACCTCTACAAGCATCGTTCCTTACGTATTTACTTAAGACTTATACATTACATTATCTATCAGACGGACCGGACGATTGCCACAGAACACAGTAATACATCCGACAATATAGTCGCTCTGTTCCCAGTCAGACACATTCTGCAAGGTTCGTCCGTCTACAATTTCAAAATACTGCACTTCCAAACCATTTACAGCATTCAATCTGTCCACTACCCAGCGGTGCGTTTCTTCAACCGTATGTTCTTTGGCATACTCACGGCTCTCGAACAGACACTGCGATATACGGACAGCGATCCGACGCTCCTCTTGAGAAAGCAACGCGTTCCGGCTGCTTAAAGCCAAACCGTCTTTTTCTCTCACGATCGGACACGGACAAAGTTTTACGTCATACCCTTTGTCTGCTACCATCGCACGTATCACGGCAATCTGCTGGAAATCTTTTTCACCGAAATAAGCCGTATCAGGCTGTACCATTTCAAACAATTTGCTCACAATCTGACAAACACCGTTGAAATGCCCCGGACGATAAGCGCCCTCCATCACCGTATCGACGGGTGGGTAACTAAAGACACGTTCATCCGTTTCGGGATATATTTCCTCTACAGAAGGAGCAAAAACGACCGTTGCGCCCAACTTCTCCAAAAGCCTGCAATCTTCATCCAATGTCCGGGGATATACTTCCAAATCCTTTTTATCGTTAAACTGAGTCGGATTTACGAAAATACTAACGACGGTCATTTCATTTTCCGCGACACTACGCCTTACCAAAGACGCATGTCCCTCATGCAAAGCACCCATTGTCGGAACGAGACCTATCTTTTCACCTTTTTCACGCGCCTCACGGACGTGTTTTCGTAAAACGTCAACCGTATTTACAACTTTCATTTTCTTCGATTGTTTGAAAAATTCATGCAAAATAACAGAATTCTGTTCACATAGCGAAGCAGAAGTACGACATTATCACAGAAATTAACAATCTCACTTCGATTCAAAAAGGTCTAACTCCGTGTAAACCTTTTTTTTTTCGTACTTTTGCAGGAAAATCAGTATTTGCACATGAGAGCTAAAAAGATTTTATTCATCACCCAAGAAATTACTCCCTACGTTCCTGAAACCCCCATGTCTTTAACCGGGCGTTACCTTCCCCAAGCCATTCAAGATAATGGACACGAAATCCGAACCTTTCTACCTAAATGGGGAAACATCAACGAAAGGAGGAATCAATTACACGAAGTCATTCGTTTGTCGGGAATGAATATCATCATAGACGACACAGACCATCCGCTAATCATCAAAGTCGCTTCCATACAAGCTGCCCACATGCAGGTTTATTTCATCGACAATGATGATTATTTCCAAAAAAGAGAAATGGCTTTCGACACCAACGGCGATGAATACGAAGACAATGCCGAACGTGCCATTTTCTATGCACGCGGTGTACTCGAAACCGTCAAAAAACTGCGTTGGTGTCCGGATGTGATTCATTGTCAGGGCTGGATTTCGGCCATCGCTCCCATTTACATCAAGACCGCATACAAAGACGAATTGCCTTTCCATAATACAAAAGTCATTTTTTCACCTTACGAGACACAACTCAAGCGCCCGTTGGCTGAAAACTTCAGGGATTGCCTGCAATTCCGCGATACGACAGCCGAACTGATAAACAGCCTCGGGCTGAAGTTCGAGTCTTCGGATGACCTGATACGACTGGCTATCAAATATTCCGACGGCATTGCCGAAGGAGACGAACACATCGATCCGTCCCTCCTGCAATATGCCGCAGACTGCGGAAAGCCCATTCTGAAAATGCAGGACAAAGAAAATTATGCAGAAGCATACAGCAACTTCTACGAACAAGTCATGGATAAAGAATAAAAACTTTATAATTATCAAGAACGTGAATCTAAAACATCACATCCGCACATGTGCCGTCCTGGCCATGCTTTCGGGTTTATTCTTCTCATGCGACGACAACACATCGACCCTCGGGGGAGATATTATGCCCGATACGGACGGACTTGAAATCATGCAAGCCGAATACAAGGCATATACCCGATCATTTAAAGTAGACTCTGTTCTGGCATCAACAGGATACTGTTACTTAGGTCAAGTAACCGACCCCGAAACGAATGCCACCACCACAGGAAATTTTCTGGCTCAATTTTATTTACAAGACAACTACAAACTACCCGACGAATCCCTGATGTACAAAGAGGACGGAGAAATCGTGGCCGATTCCGTAGACCTCCGCTTCTACATTGCCCAATATTACGGCGACTCCCTCAATCCCATGAAAATAGGAGTCTACGAACTGGACACGCTCCGGCTCATGAAGGAGAATACCCCCTATTATACGAATATCGACGCCAGCGAATACCTGAACCCGGCTCCCAGTGCCATCCAAAAAGAAGTCGTATACACCGTCAAGGACCTCACTACTACCGAAACCAGTACGTCGTCCGCTTCCCGGAATGTCAGAGTTACGCTGCCCAAATCATACGGTACATTCATCCTTTCGCAATATTACAAACATCCCGAATACTACCGGAATTCATACAGTTTCCTCCGCCACGTCTGCCCGGGCTTCTACGTAAAAAACCTATCGGGAAACGGAACGATGCTCACCATCGACATTTCCACACTCAACGTTTATTTCCGTTACCGGATGGACGACTCCATCTATAACGGTGTGCAGCGTATGGCCGCTACCGAAGAAGTATTACAGAATACCTACGTTGAAAACAAGAACCTCCTCCCGCTTTTACAAGAAACCGACGGCAGCTATCTCAAGACACCGGCCGGCATTTTCACTGAAGTCACACTACCGACCGATTCCATCTTCAGCGGCGAACACTACACGGACTCCATCAACAGTGTACGGATCTTCTTCCCACGCATCAACAACCTGAACAACTACAAGTACAACCTCAGCATTCCGGGCAGCATCCTGATGTTGCCGAAAGCAGACCTGTACAAATTCTTCGAAGACGGAAAGACCGCTGATAGCAAAACAAGCTAC
>CATXZX010000254.1 GCA_958404085.1 uncultured Prevotellaceae bacterium
CGCATCCATCTCGACATTACATACTGCTGCAATCTGCGAAAAATGGACATCCCGGTTCAACATCAGCGTGTCGGTAGCAATCGGCATCTGCGCCTTCATCGGAGCGATGTTATGCTCGCAATAATAATTCATGATATAGTTGGCCGCAATGAATGCAGGCACATAACCGCGCGTCTCACGGGGCAGATACGGATAAATGGCCCAATAATCCTTCACGCCTCCAGCCCGGTTAATCGCCTTGTTCACATTGTTAGGACCACAATTATAAGCGGCTATCACAAGATTCCAGTCTCCGAAAATCTCATAAAGGTCTTTCAGATAACGGGCTGCAGCCTGTGTAGACTTCACCGGACAACGCCGTTCATCAATGAGGCTGTTGATTTCCAGGTCATAGCGTTTGCCCGTAGGAAGCATGAATTGCCACAAACCCACGGCCCCAACCCGACTGACAGCCGTAGGATTCAGTGCCGATTCGATAATCGGCAGATATTTAAGCTCGAGCGGCAAGCCGTAGAGGTCCAGCATTTCCTCAAATATCGGGATATAGAAATTACATGCTCCGAGCATATACGAAACCGAGTGCCGCAATTTTCCGCTATACTGGTCGATAAACTTCTGAACGACCTCGTTATACGGCATTTCCATAATGGTCGGCAAATGTTTCAACCGTTCAATATACACAGACGGCTCAAAGAACGGATTGACATGCTGCATCTGCAATGTCGTGTCAGGCACTAAATATTTCTTGGCATTCCATGCCGTCAACAGACTGTCTATATTGGCTGTCATGCCTTCAGGCAGGTCTATAACCTCATCGCGACCTGTCTTATCATCATGTACCGTCACGTCGCTCTGTGCAACGGCCGCCGGAACGACCGTCCCCCATACAAACAATGACAATATATACGTTTTAAACTTCTTCATGTATTTCTCTTTTAAAAATTAAAGCTGCATTGCAGCCCCAAAGCGTTCGAACGGGTCATTCCGTTCGGCTGGCTCAATACGGCAGGCTCCACCCGCATACTCAGGTCTTTCGAAATGTCGAACGTCGACAACTGCGCGTCCACATAGGCGTCGATGACCGAAAGAAGATAGACACCGACGAAACAGAAAGCACTCAAATCCCTGTACTTGCGGTAATAATCTTTCTTATTCTTGAATATCCGTTTAAACTGCTCCTCACGTCCTGTTATGTCATAGCGCGGCGGAAGCATATCCTTATAGCTGTCCGTATTCGGATCGTCATCCATAATATCCAGATAAGCCTGCGAATAATCCTTGTACATCTGCTGATTCCACATCAGTGCATACGTACACCCCAGAAATCCGCCATAGATAATCGGAAGTTTCCAGTACTTACGATTATAAATCTGCCCGGCACCGGGTATCACGAGCGACAGCCACAAGGCCCGCTTCGGATTAGGCACGAACTTCATTGCAGGCTGTTCTTTACCCGCCTTCGTTTTTTGCAAGTCCGGCAAAGCCAGTGCCGATGTATCGGCGCGTTGCGACTGTTCTTTCAGCTGTTCCGCATTTCGGGCCGCTATACTGTCGTTTTTTGCAGGCTGGCCGGCATATTTTACAGTATCTGTTTTCAGCGTATCGCCCAAGCCATGCCAATCGGTACGGAGTTCCGACCCTCCGGCAGCCGCACAGGGTAATCCTACAAGAACAAGCAGTAAACCGACTGTCAGTCTTAACGCATTCATCCTTTCATCTTGTCAAACAAACTGATTATCCGCTCCAGTTCTTCCTCGTTGTTGAAAGGTATGCTGATCTTGCCCTTTCCCTGCGAAGAGCAGGACAGTTGCACCTTCGACTGGAAAAAATCCGACAGGCGCTGCTTCAGTACGTTGAACTCACCGGGCAGGCGCGAGGCACTTCCCGCAACACGTTTCCGGTCGCCTTTGAGCAACTCGCCGCCGTTCTGCATCTTCACCATCTCTTCCACCTGCCGCACGGAATATCCTTCTTTTTGTATTTTCTGGAACATCCGCACCTGCATGGCCGGACTGGGCAGTCCCAACAGGGCACGGGCATGCCCCTGGTCTATCTGTTTATTCTGCAAGGCCACCTGCACCATGGCCGGAAGTTTCAGCAAGCGCAGGTAATTGGCTATTGTCGTTCTCTTCTTTCCCACTTTCTCGCTCAGACGGTCCTGAGTCAGGCCGTAACGTTCCAGCAGATTCTGGTATGCAAGCGCTATTTCGATGGCATTCAGATCTTCCCGCTGAATATTCTCCACCAGCGCCATCTGCATCATATTCTCATCGTCCGCCGTACGGATGTAAGCCGGAATTGTTTTCAGACCTATCATCTGCGATGCGCGCCAACGCCGCTCGCCGGCTATAATCTGGTACGTTCCGTCTTCCATCTTGCGCAACGAAATCGGCTGGATAAGCCCTATCTCGCGTATGGAGTCGGCCAGTTCCTGCAAAGAGCCTTCGTCAAACTCGCGCCGGGGCTGGTTCGGGTTCGCCTCGATTTGTTCGATGGCTATTTCATTAATCGAAGAAGACCCTTTCGCCGGCACCGCATCCGTTGATATAAGCGCATCCAGGCCACGACCGAGGGCCGCATATTTCTTATGTACTGCCATGTACTTACTTAAGCATTTTTATGGATAATTTCTTTCGCCAGGGCCAAGTGGTTCTTCGCTCCGGTCGATGCCGCATCATACAGAATCACCGGAACGCCGTGACTCGGCGCCTCGCTCAGCTTGACATTACGCTGGATTACGTTTTTGAACACCAAGTCCTGGAAGTGGCGTTTTACCTCATCATAAATCTGATTGGCCAGACGCAGACGGCTGTCATACATTGTCAGAAGGAATCCTTCTATCTCGAGTTCCGGATTCAGTTTCTTCTTGATTATCTTTATCGTATTCAGCAATTTGCTGATACCTTCGAGTGCAAAATACTCGCATTGTACGGGTATGATAACCGAATTGGCGGCTGTCAGGGCATTGACAGTTATCAGGCCGAGGGAGGGCGAGCAGTCTATCAGTATGAAGTCGTATTCCGCCCGCAGGGGTTCCAGCATTTCTTTGATTACCTTCTCGCGATTGGGCAGGTTCAACATCTCTATTTCGGCACCCACCAGGTTGATGTGGGACGGGAGGATGTCCAGTCCTTCTATATCCGTCGTGTACAATGCCTCGCGCACATCGGCCCGATTGATGATGCAATCGTAGATAGAACATTCCACCTGATTAAGGTCGACACCGAGTCCGGACGAAGAATTTGCCTGCGGGTCAGCATCCACCAACAAGACTTTTTTCTCCAACGTAGCCAACGATGCCGCTAAGTTCATGGATGTGGTTGTCTTGCCCACTCCGCCTTTTTGGTTTGCCAAAGCTATTATTTTGCCCATAATGAATCTTTTTCCCCAATTGTTTGCAAAGATACAAATTTTCCACCAACGCGGGGTGTATTAAACTTTTTTTCGTACTTTTGCCTGAAACTGTTTTCATTAACTCCTTGTAAAAGACATGAACAGACCGTTTTTTCTCCTTTCGAACGACGATGGCGTACAAGCGCCCGGACTCCATTTTCTTACGAACACCCTACGCCAGACAGCCGACCTGTTTGTCATGGCTCCCGACGGGCCACGATCCGGTGCCGGTTGCAGTCTGACTTCTTCTATACCACTCACTTACCGCCACCTGAGCCATGAGGATGGGCTGGACGTATGCGCTTGTTCCGGCACACCGGTAGACTGTGTCAAACTGGCCCTCGACCAGCCGCTCCGCAACCGCCGTCCCGACCTCGTCATCGGAGGTATCAACCACGGCAACAATGCCAGTATCAACGCCCACTACTCCGGAACGATGGGTGTGGCTTTCGAGGGAACTCTCCAGGGTATTCCGTCCATCGCCTTCTCTCTATGCAACCATGCCGAGGACGCCGATTTTTTGCCCTTGCAGCCTTACATTCTCCGCATCGTCCAATTGGTTCTGGAAAAAGGCCTTCCCAAAGACACCTGCCTGAACGTCAATTTCCCTCTCGCGCCCACTTTCAAGGGCATACGCGTCTGCCGTATGGCCC
>CATXZX010000255.1 GCA_958404085.1 uncultured Prevotellaceae bacterium
TGAATTTCAATTATTTCAAAGAACTCTTATGATTTTTTAGTGGACACTAATGTTCCCATAATTCCAATACCGATATATTTAAGTTCCGTCGCATGGCTCAACGCCAGTTTTGAAGTATATTCATCGTAGGAATGTGCCCCTTGCGCCGTACTTGTGAAATCAACGATAAACACATGCTCATCCATACTGGCCATATCATGGATTTCCCTGATTTTTTCTGAACATGCAACAAGAACAGGAAGATTCAACTGCGTGATTCCCTGATGGACGGTATTATCAGCATCAGACAGATCCCCGCCGACTATCATATTGTTTCTTGCTCCTATAGTCATAGCGAGTATCGCAGCGATATTCGCCTGTTCTCCTGTTGGCAAGTCTCTGTCGACAATCAGCACACACTTGCAGTTTTCAAGATTTTGTGTCATAAATAAGGTTGTTATTTCGACTGCAAAATTAGATATAAACATTTATTTATCCTATCATATTTTAGAATAATGGGAAATATTCCTATATTCGCAGTTGAATATGTGCTTTATTCCTATATTAAACAAAAGGAACGTAACTAAACAGGAAAAACAGTGATGATAAAACTCGATGATATAGACATACAACTATTGAAAGCTCTCCAAAAAGATGCAAAAGCAAATACAAAAGAATTATGTGAACTCCTTCACCTTTCCAAAACTCCGGTTTATGAGCGCATGAGAAGGCTGGAGTGTGAAGGCGTGATTAAAGGATATAGTGCTATAATCGACAATACGAAAGTCGGACTTCCACTTGTAGTATTCTGTAATGTATCTCTTGCAGTACATGATGACGAGCATGTCGAGCGTTTCAAAAAAGACATTATGGAAATAAATGAAATTATGGAATGTTATTCCACCGGTGGCGTTTTTGATTTCCTTATTAAAGTGATGCTTAAAGACATGGAAGAGTTCAACAAGTTCGTATTTGAAAAACTGACAAAAGTACATGGTATTGTCAAGATGCAGAGTTCTTTTGTGCTGAGTGAAATAAAACACAAGAATGAACTGGATATACGATAAAAACAGACGTCATTAAATTAAAATATCCGTTAGATGTGGAATCTTCCTTTGGTGTCGTGTCTCGTATTTCTTGCTGGAGCGTGGTGGTTCTTCGACATTAAAGAAGTGTGTTTTGTCATATATGCTTCAGTCTGTCTGATTGTCGGGTGGGCGGCAATGGGAATAGGCAAATATCTGAATATCAAAAATGGAACTGCTTGATGAGTTTTTTGGCATCGTAGGCAAGTCAATTGACGAGATCAAACGAATTTATATAAGAAGATTTTGTTTTTACGTTGTGCTTTAAAAGTGAGTATATTGTATGTCAATGGTGTATAGGTAGGTATGAGCGTTATTCCGTTACGCTCGAATACATGAATATAAGTTTTACCGGATACCGATAATTTATTACTTTTGTGTTTTGTAACATGGTAATGGAACAATGAGAAAAAAAGATTTATATGCAGTGGTTTTAGGTTATTTCCGGCGGGTGATGCCTCCCACGGAGACGGAACTTGTCTATTCGTCACCATTCGAGTTGTTGGTTGCGGTTGTTCTTTCGGCCCAATGCACGGATAAGCGGATCAATATGGTTACTCCCAGGCTGTTTAAGGATTATCCGGATGCCCGGTGTATGGCTGAGGCTACGCCGGAGGTTATTTATGAGTATATCCGGAGTGTCTCTTATCCGAATAACAAGGCACGGCATCTTGTAGATATGGCCAGGATGCTGGTCGGACAATACAACGGAGAAGTGCCGGAATCCTTCGACGATTTGGTCAAACTGCCCGGTGTGGGCCGGAAAACGGCCAATGTGGTACAGGCTATTGTCTTTAAGAAGGCAACAATGGCTGTCGATACGCATGTGTTCAGGGTCAGCCATCGGATAGGGCTCGTTCCGTCTCGCTGTACAACGCCATACAGTGTGGAGATGGAACTGATGAAATACATTCCGTCGGAAGACGTGGCGTCCGCTCACTTCTGGTTGTTGCATCACGGACGTTATACGTGTACGGCCCGTTCGCCGCATTGCGGAAAATGCGAACTGAAAACAGTCTGTAAGGAATATGTACGGCGGAATTCGGCACGAAAAATGACGGAGGAATAACCTTTTCAATAAAAACAGGTTCGTAAACTCCTTTTGTAACTCTATTTTTTGTATTTTTGCCTACTGGTAGAGAAGTATATCATTAATCTATTAATATTCGAAACATGACTATTGACGATTGCAAATTTGCAGGTAAAAAGGTGATTGTTCGCGTAGATTTCAATGTGCCTTTAGATGAAAACGGAAACATTACGGATGATACGCGTATTCGTGCAGCACTCCCGACACTGAAAAAAATTATTTCGGAAGGTGGCGCTTTGATTATTATGTCTCACATGGGCCGTCCGAAAAAGAATCCGGATCCGAAGTTCTCGTTGAAACAAATTCAGGCACATGTAAGCGAATTGCTGGGTACGGCAGTCCAGTTCTGCGATGATTGCCAGAAGGCAAAAGAGCAGGCTGACGCACTCAAGGATGGCGAAGTGTTGCTGTTGGAGAATCTCCGTTTCTACGAAGAAGAGACTGGTAAGCCGCGTGGTGAGTTTGCTACGGACGAAGAAAAGGCTGCTGCAAAGAAAGCCCTTAAAGAAAAACAGAAAGAATTTACAAAGACATTGGCTTCGTATGCCGATATTTATGTAAATGACGCTTTCGGAACGGCTCACCGCAAGCACGCATCTACGGCTATTATCGCTGATTATTTTGACAAGGATCACAAGATGTTCGGTTATCTGATGGAGAAGGAGGTAACGGCTGTCAATAAGGTCCTGAATGACATAAAACGTCCGTTTACGGCTATTATGGGCGGATCGAAAGTTTCATCGAAGATTGAAATTATCGAAAACCTGCTTGGTAAGGTAGACAACCTGATCCTGACGGGCGGTATGACGTATACGTTTATGAAAGCTGCCGGTGGAAAAATCGGTCAGTCTATTTGTGAGAACGATTTCTTGGACTTGGCAAACAATATCGTTAAGAAAGCTAAGGAAAACGGTGTCAATCTTATTTTGGCAGAAGACGCAAAAATCGGTGATGACTTCAAGAACGATTGTAACACACAGTTCTGTCCTTCGGACGAAATACCTGACGGATGGGAAGGCATGGACATCGGTCCTAAAGCAATGGCCCGCTTTGCCGAGGCTATCAAAGATAGCAAGACCGTTCTGTGGAACGGCCCGGCCGGTGTATTCGAGATGGACAACTTTATGGCTGGTTCGAAAGCAATTGCCGAGGCTATTTGCGAGGCTACGGCTAACGGCGCATTTACACTTATCGGTGGCGGTGACTCAGTAGCTTGCATTAATAAGTTCGGAATGGCTGACAAGGTATCTTATGTATCGACTGGTGGTGGCGCTTTGCTTGAAGCTATCGAGGGTAAGACACTCCCGGGTATTGCAGCTATTGAAGGTGAAAACTGATTTCATTGGTATTTTTTAAAGGCGATCCACATATTTTTTACGATATGTGGATTG
The DNA here is from genome assembly GCA_958404085.1 of uncultured Prevotellaceae bacterium. GTDB lineage: Bacteria > Bacteroidota > Bacteroidia > Bacteroidales > Bacteroidaceae > Alloprevotella. Next base: position 3,546 of record CATXZX010000255.1, read on the forward strand.
TCTTTTCTTTGTTTGTGAGGATTTTTTGATTTTTATGAAGTCTTTTATCTCTGGTATTGTCATTGTCCTTGTTTTAGGCTCACTCTTTTTTACGGCCGGATGTAAAAATAAAGGCGCATTGTCCGTGTCTCATTCGGCACAGGCCGATACGAGTGTCGAAATGCGTGTGGGTATTCTTCCGACCATGGACTGTTTGCCCGCCGTATATGCCTTGAAAAATGGAATTTTCGATTCTTTGGGGGTGCATGTGCAGTTGGTTCCTTATTCTTCGGCTATGGATTGCGATACGGCGTTCATCAATCGGCATATAGACGGTATGTTTACCGATGTAGTGAGGGGAATACTCATGAATACCCGGCAAAATTGTAAAATTGTCATGTCGACACCGGCAGAGTGGGGACTGTTCAGCAATAAGAACATCCGGCTTAAACGTTTGCCGCAGATAAAGGAACGTACCATCGCGCTGGCCCGGCATTCGGCAACGGATTTTCTCAGTGA
>CATXZX010000256.1 GCA_958404085.1 uncultured Prevotellaceae bacterium
ATGACGATGGGCACTACGCGCAGCCCCTCCCAATAGTCGGGCGCAATGAGGTAGCGCAACAGGTCCATGTAGCCCACGACTGTCAGGAATGCCAGCAGGGTGAACATCAGGAAATATTTCATGGCCCGGGCATACATGGCGCGGTTGTCGCCCTCGCGGTTTTTCCGGAACACGAAGGGCTCGTAAGCGTAGCGGAAGGCCTGTGTGATAAGGGCCATGATCATGGCCACCTTGACGCACGCCCCGTAGATGCCAAGCTCCACACGCCCCTCGGGGCCGCTCTTGATGAGCGGATACAGTATCTTGTCAGCCGTCTGGTTCAGGATGCCGGCCAGTCCAAGCACCAGGATGGGCCAGCCGTAGCGCAGCATGCGCCGCGCGATGCCGCGGTCGAACACGGGGCGGAAGCCCGTCAACTCCTGCCAGAACAGCGGCAGAATGGCGGCCGTACAGAAAAGGTTGATGCGGAACACGTAGCCCACACCTACCTGCGGGTCGTAGACGGCCGAGACCGCGTCGTGCCACTGCGGCAGGGCGTAGAGGGCCGGCAGTCCCACGTAATAAAGCAGGTTGAGCCCGATGTTCATAAAGATGAAGCTCAACTTGAGCACGGCGAACTTGACCGGGCGGTTCTGGTGGCGCAGGTAGGCAAAGGGGATGCACTGGAACGCGTCGATGGCCACGCATACGAACATCATCCCGATGTATTCGGGGTGTTCTTCGTAGCCCAACAGCGCGCTCAGCGGCTCCAGGCCGAGCCATACGGCCAGCGAAAAGAAGGCGCCCGTGCCTCCCACCAACCACAGGGTGGTGGAGTAGACACGTTCGGGGTCCTCGTCTTTCTTGTTGACAAAGCGGAAAAAGGACGTTTCCATACCGAACGTCAGCAAAACCAGAAGCAACGCCGTGTAGGCGTATACGTTCGTCACGATGCCGTACGAGCCCGATGCCGCCGTCATGGCCGTGGTATAGAGCGGTACGAGCAAATAGTTGAGGAAACGGCCCACAATGCTGCTCAGGCCGTAAATAGCGGTATCTTTTGCCAGAGATTTCAGGTTTGCCATGGAGATGTTTTTGAATTTTAGAGTCTAACCGAAGAAAAAATAGGCTACGGCTACGGCCGCTACCATGCCCGCCAGGTCGGCCAGCAGGCCGCATGCCACCGCGTGGCGCGTATGGCGTATGCCGATGCTGCCGAAGTAGACGGCCAGGATGTAGAACGTCGTGTCAGTACTTCCCTGGAAAATACAGCTCAGGCGGCCGGGCAGCGAATCGGCCCCGTAGGTCGTCATGCAGTCCACCATCATGCCGCGTGCGCCGCTCCCGCTCAGCGGTTTCATGAGAGCGGTGGGCAATGCGCCGACCCATTCCGTATCGCCTCCCGCGGCACGGATGCAGGCCGTAAAGCCGTCTATAATCCATTCCATGGCGCCCGAGGCCCGGAACACGCCGATGGCCACCAGCATGGCCACCAGGTAGGGGATAATGCGGATGGCTGTCGAAAATCCCTCTTTGGCCCCCTCGATAAACGCGTCGTACACGTTGACGCGCCGGCGCATGCCGGCCACGATGAAGCATACGATGATGGAAAACAGCAGGATGTTGGCTACCGACGTGGCCACGGTGTTCATGGCCTCGCGCTCGAGCAACGAAAAGCCCCATACCATGAGGGCCACGACCATACTCATACCGCCCAGGGCCAGCAGGAGCGTGCGGTTAAGCAGGTTGATGCGCTGATAAAGGCTTGTGGCGACGATGCCGGCCAAGGTGGAACAGAAAGTGGCCAGCAGGAGCGGCACGAAGACATCGGTCGGCTGGGCCGCCCCCATCTGGGCACGGTACACCATGATGCTGACCGGGATGAGCGTGAGGCCCGACGTGTTGAGAACCAGAAACATGATCATGGGATTCGAGGCCGTATCTTTGCGCGGGTTCAGGCTTTGCAGGCTCTCCATGGCCTTCAGGCCGAGCGGCGTGGCTGCATTGTCGAGGTTCAGCATGTTGGCCGCCAGGTTCATGAAGATGTGGCCCACGGCGGGATGCCCCTTCGGAACCTCGGGAAAGAGACGTACGAAGACCGGGCTCAGCAGGCGCGAGAGGGCTTCGACCAGTCCGCCCCGCTCACCTATTTTCATGATTCCGAGCCAGAGCGAAAGCACGCCGGTCAGGCCGAGGGAAATCTCGAACGCCGTACGCGCCGAGGCGAATGTACTGTCCATGACGGCGGGAAACACCGTCAGGTCGCCCAGGAAGACGAGGCGGAAAAGGGCAATGGCGAATGCGCCGAGAAAAAAGATAATCCAGATGTAGTTCAGTACCATAGTTACGGTCTCTTTGCGGTTGTAGGCGCAAAGATAAGTAAAATATGTCGATTTCTCCCGCTTTGCGGCCCGGCTGTTGGCGCGTCCGTCCTTTTTTCCGTTCCTGCCGGAAGGAGGCGGACAGCGGTTTCGGAAGGCCCCCCCGATACAAAAGACGTGCCTCCTTTCGGGGGAAGCACGTCCTGGTAATGAAAAAGTTTTATCAAAGTATCCGTGTGGATCAGAAGTGGAAGAGAATACCGAATGTCAGGTCGTTGCCATCTACGTCGAAGCCTATGCCATCCTTACCGTATGAAATAAGGCTACCCTTGTCGGCATCGCGGTAACCGAGGAAACCGCAGTGGGCTATGAAACTCAACTCGTCGGACAACGCAACGGACAGACCCGGTTTGATACCCAGTTCCCAAGAGTTGTAGGAAGAGTCGTCGCCTTTTACTTTATAGGTATAGAATCCGAAACCGCCGTCCAAGAACAGGTTGACCTTGCCGAACGTAGCGTACGTGTAGCGTGCGTAGGGGGCAATCTGCATAGCGTTTACTTTTGAACCCTGCTTATACAGGTATTCGTACCCGATCGTCGTACCGATGGCCCATTTGTCTGACAGCGTGTATCCGATTTCGGGAATTAGATTGAAGGTTGTTTCATTTTTGTCATAGTCTCTCCAGAAACCGACTTCACCACCCACGTAAACTTGTGCTTTAGCCGAGATGGCAGAAACAGCGATAACCAAAAGAAGTAATAGCTTTTTCATAATTCGAAAAATTTAGTTAGTTAATAATTTGTATCTCCTTCACCGGCAAATATACGATTTAAATAATATCCCGCAAAAAAAATTCTGTTTTTTTGCAGAAAAACAGCGAACATGTCTAGTCTCCGGTTCGTGTTCCCGGCTATCGATTACCGGCCACATCCCGTAAAAACGGTATGTCCCTCTCCCGGTCGGCGGATGGTTGGGCGGCGATACGCACGTCGGGCCTTCTGTTTCGAAAAACCGGCCTGTTTTTTTGAAACAGAAGGCCCGGCAGGCAAAAGAAAGGCCTCTTCGGAACAAAAAAAACAGGATTTTGAGAAAAAAGGATTGAAAAAATTTGCAGGCTCGCAAAAATGTACTACCTTTGCATCGCAAAACAAAAAAGAGTCGGCACTGTAGCTCAACTGAATAGAGCATCTGACTACGGATCAGAAGGTTTAGGGTTTGAATCCCTACAGTGTCACTTACGAGGAAGGACTGAAACAAGCGGGTTTCGGTCCTTCAATGTTATTCGGGATGCAGGAATTTCGTGGCATCTCTCTCCAAATAATTGTTTTGTCCGTAATTCGTTTCAGAAAATAAGGCCCGGATTTGTGTGTTTCGTTTTTTTATCTTACCTTTGCAGCGAAATAAGAATCCTCATTTGGAGAGGTGGTAGAGTGGTCGATTACAGCGGTCTTGAAAACCGCCGTACCGAGAGGTACCGGGGGTTCGAATCCCTCTCTCTCCGCCAGATTAAGAATTAACCCGCTGAAGTTCAGCGGGTTTTCTTATACCCGCTTTTACACCGCCACGATAGTGTAAAATTAGGAATCCTCAGACATCGTAAAACAAAAACAGGGGTGCAGTTCATTACGACACAGCCTCAGTTCGAAATAAGTCCCTTCTGTTTTTCACCGCTCCGGCGGCCAGTGCGCCGCCGGAGCGGACTGTCACCAACGGTCTTCACCCTCGACGCCGTT
>CATXZX010000257.1 GCA_958404085.1 uncultured Prevotellaceae bacterium
TGGCAAGAAACAGAAGAAGCCGCTTGCCATATCCGATGTCCGTGAGCAGGTGAAGAACGACTATCAGCGTTATCGGGAGCGTCAATGGGTCGAAACTCTGCGTGCCAAGTATCCGGTGGAGATCGATCGGGAAGTACTGCGTACGGTGAATAATCATTGATTTGGAAAAACAAAACGAATGTATATGATAAAGTATTGGTTTGCAATCTGCATGTCATTTTTCGGAATCGCGTTGTCCGCGCAGAACAATGTCGTGGACGAGGTGATATGGGTCGTGGGAGATGAACCTATTCTGCGTTCTGACGTCGAAGAGCAGATTCTCGATATGAGAATGTCGGGCGTCAGCATCGAGGGAGATCCTTATTGCACGATTCCGGAACAGTTGGCTATCAATAAGTTGTTTTTGCATCAGGCCTCGATTGACAGTATCGAGGTGAGCGATGCCGAAATATTGCAGTCGGTCGAGAAACGGATGGAGGAATTTCTCCAACGGGCCGGTTCGCGTGAGAAATTGGAGGAGTACACCCATCGTACGGTTCTCCAGTTGCGCGAGTTGTTCTTCAAGCAGTTTCGCGAGCGTAGGACCATCGAGAGCGTTCAGCGCAAGATCTTCGGAAAACTGAAGGTCACGCCGGCCGAGGTCCGCAACCATTTTAAAGATTTGCCGAAGGACAGTTTCCCCATGATACCTACGAAGTACGAAGTGATGATTCTCAGTCAGACTCCGGTTATTCCCCGCGAGGAAATAGACCGCGTTGAAAATGAACTTCGCGACTATGCACAGCGGGTGAATAACGGCGAATCGGATTTCTCGACGTTGGCGCTTTTGTATTCGGAAGATGATGCAAGTGCCCGTCAGGGGGGCGATATCGGTCTGCGCGGGCGCGGCGAGTTGACGCCGGAGTTCGCAAATGTGGCTTTCAGCCTGAACGACCCCAAAAAGGTGTCCAAGATTGTCCGTACGGAGTATGGTTTTCACATTATCCAGTTCGTAGAGCGGCGCGGCGACAAAGTCCGTGTTCGCCACATTCTGAAGCATCCGCGCGTGTCGGAGGAAGAGAAAACGGCGTCCATGGCCCGGATGGACTCTTTGGCCAATGATATTCGTCGTGGGCGGATTTCGTTTGAAGATGCGGTGCTTTATGCTTCGGACGATAAGGACACCCGCAATAACCATGGCCTGATGGTCAACCGGATCATGGAGAGCGATACGCGGACTCCTTGGTTCGAATTGCAGGAGCTGCCCCAGGAAGTGGCCAAGGTAGTGAGCAAAATGCACATCGGAGAAATATCCGAACCGTTTACCATGATAAATCAGCAAGGCCAGGAGGTCTGCGCTATTGTCAAACTGAAGAGTAAAGTGGATAGTCACCGTGCCAGTGTTTCGGAAGACTTCCAGATTTTGCAGGATGTCGTAGTCGGTGAGAAACAGCAGGAGGCTATGGACAAATGGATCAGCGAAAAACAGAAAACCACCTATATCCGCATCAATGAAGGATGGCGAGATTGTCAGTTTAAATATCCCGGTTGGATTAAATGATAAGACGGAAAATAGAATTATGTGATACGCTCAAACGCTTTTTGGCGTTTGGCGTATGCTTTTTTATGCTTTGTTCGGTCCGGAACGTTACATTGGCTTCCGATGTGCCGGACGCCAAACAAAAACCGGAGGAAAAGTCGAAGGTTTATCTGCTTCATAGTGACATGTTGCGTTACAACCAGCAGGAAATGCCCGGAGTCCGTATCTTGAACGGCGATGTGCGGTTCCGGCACAACGATGTCTTTATGTATTGCGACAGTGCGCATTTCTACGAGAATGAAAACTCTTTCGAAGCCTTCCGGAATGTGCGTATGAACCAAGGCGATACGCTGACGCTGGTGGGCGATTATCTATTCTACGACGGCAATACGCAGATTGCGCAGGTACGCCGGAATGTCAAGATGACCCACCGTCAGTCTGTCCTGTATACCGACAGTCTGAACTATGACCGTCTGTACGATTTAGGTTACTTTTTCGAGGGCGGCAAACTGGTTGACGGCGACAATGTCCTGGTGTCCGACTGGGGAGAGTATTCGCCGACAACCCGCATGGCTGTGTTCAATTATAACGTGACGCTCACCAATCCGAGTTTCACGCTCAAATCCGACACGTTGCAGTACAATACGCTGACGAAGCTGGCCCATATCGTGGGTCCCTCGAACATAGAGAGCGGAAGCAGCCACATCTATTCCGAGTCGGGCTATTATAATACACAGACCGAGCGTGCGCGTTTGTTGGACCGGTCGGTCGTGCTGAACGGCGAGAGTCGTCTTGTGGGCGACAGCCTGTTCTACGATAAACTGAGCGGCGACATGTATGCTTATAACAACGTCATTTACGAAGATAAGGTCAACAAGAGTATCCTGACTGGTAACTTCTGCACCTATAACGAACAGACTGGAAAGGCGCTGGCTACGGACAGCGCCGTGGCGCGCGATTTCTCCAATCCCGCCGATACTCTGTTTGTACATGCCGATACATTCCGCCTGTTTTCGTATGACCTGAATACCGATACGCTCTACCGCGTCCTTCATGCTTACAAACACGTCCGTGCATTCCGTACCGACATACAGGCTGTGTGCGATTCGCTGGTATTCGGATCGAAGACCAAGGAATTGATTATGTACGACAATCCGATCGTGTGGAACGCACGGCAGCAGTTGTTGGGCGAGGAGATACATGTGTTCATGAACGACTCCACCGTCGACAGCGTACATGTGGTCAACCAGGCCCTTTTGGCTGAAGAACTCGACTCCCTGCACTACAACCAGATAGCCGGCCGCCTGATGAAATCTTATTTCGAGGCCGGCCAAATCCGGATGAACCAGGTGATAGGCAATGTACAGATAGCCTATTATCCGCTCGACAGCGACAGCTTGATGATCGGTCTGAACCGGGCCGAGACCAGCGAGATGCGCATGTTTATGAAGGACAAGAAAATGGAGCGCATCTGGACACCGCCGGCCACCGGAGTCCTTTATCCTTTGGCCCTGGCGCCTGCCGACCAACTTCAGTTGGAGACCTTTGCGTGGTTCGACTACATACGTCCGCGCGACAAGTACGATATTTTCGAATGGAGGGCAAAGCGTAGCGGAACCGAGCTGAAGCCGACGCTCCGCAGACAGATACCTTTGCAACAACTGGAGAAACTGAAAAATAAACTGGAAAAAGATAAGTAGCAGAAATGGCGGATATAATTCGTTTGCTTCCCGACTCCGTGGCCAATCAGATAGCTGCGGGCGAAGTGATACAGCGTCCCGCATCGGTCGTCAAGGAACTGGTAGAAAACGCGATCGATGCCGGAGCCTCGTACATACAGATTGTAGTTTCGGATGCCGGTAAAACCACCATACAGGTTGTGGACAACGGAAAAGGAATGTCCGAGACCGATGCCCGCCTGGCCTTTGAACGGCATGCTACGTCCAAAATCCGTCAGGCGTCCGATCTCTTCGACCTCCACACCATGGGATTCCGCGGCGAGGCGCTGGCCTCGATAGCCGCTGTGGCCCAGGTAGAACTGCGTACGCGTACCGAAGACTCCGAACTGGGCATTTCGCTCCGCCTGGCGGGTTCGCGCATCGAAGGCCAGGAACCCATAGCCTGTCCTGTGGGGGCGAATTTTATTGTCAATAACCTGTTCTTCAATGTTCCTGCGCGCCGCAAATTTCTGAAGACGAACCAGACGGAACTGAGCAACATCGTTTCGGAGGTGGAACGCATCGTACTGGCTCATCCTGAGATTCGTTTTACGCTGAGCAGCAACGGCACCAGTTTGCTCAATCTGGCTACGGCGTCCGGGCGGCAGCGTATCGTAGACGTGTTCGGAAAGAAAATGAATCGTATTCTGCTCGACCTGAACGTCGATACGACCATAGTCCGTGTCCGCGGCTATGTGGGGTCTCCGCAGGGGGCACGCAAGAAGGGGGCACAACAATACTTTTTCGTCAACGGCCGCTACATGCGCCATCCCTACTTCCACCGGGCTGTCATGA
>CATXZX010000258.1 GCA_958404085.1 uncultured Prevotellaceae bacterium
ACGCGTCTGGGGGGCGTGTGGTCGCTGGTTCGAATCCAGTCACCCCGACTGGTAATAAGCATTGACAGCATCGGAAGATCGTCAATGCTTATTTCTTTATCCCGCAACACAGACACTAAATCCTGTTAAAGCGTTGCAAGAGTCGACAGCTTTTTCTATCTTCGCCAGACAAACAGGATGGCAGAAAAATGAACAACGGTAAACTTTTGTGGGTGGACGATGAAATCGACATACTGAAAGCCCATATTATCTTCCTCGAGAAAAAAGGATACGAGGTACGGACCGTCACCAACGGAACCGACGCCATCGACACCTGCCGGGAGGAAAAATTCGATTTGATCCTGCTGGACGAGAACATGCCCGGCCTGAACGGGCTGGAAACGCTCTCGCACATCAAGGAAATCACCCCGACGACCCCCATCGTCATGGTCACGAAGAGCGAAGAAGAGAACATCATGGACCAGGCCATCGGTTCGAAAATAGCCGACTACCTGATAAAGCCCGTCAACCCCAACCAGATTCTGCTGACGCTGAAGAAAAACATTCACAAGACGGAGATCGTAAACGAAGTGACGCAAAGCGGTTATCAGCAGAACTTCGGAAAAATCGGAATGCTGATTAACGATACGCTCTCGGCCCAAGACTGGTTCGAGACGTACAAACGTCTGGTGTACTGGGAGCTTGAACTGAGCGAGACAGACAGCTCCATGAACGAACTCCTGCGCATGCAGAAACAGGAAGCGAACCAGACTTTTGCAAAATTCATCCGCAACCAGTACGAAACATGGATCCAAGAACCCTCCCAACGCCCCATGTTGAGCCCGGACGTATTCAAACAGCGAATTTTCCCGCTCATGGACCGCAACGAGAAGGTCTATCTTTTTGTTCTCGACAATTTCCGCTACGACCAGTGGCGCATGCTGAGCCACGAACTGTCGGGATTTTTCACCATCGAAGAGGAACTTTACTTCAGTATTCTGCCCACGTCCACACAATATGCCCGCAACGCGCTCTTCTCGGGACTTATGCCCAAACAGATACAACAGTATTTCCCCGATCTGTGGACAGACGAGGACGAAGATGAAGGCAAGAACCTGAACGAAGAGGCACTCATCCGGACGCAGTTCGAACGTTTTCGGCGAAAGGAGACTTTCTCGTATCACAAGATAAACGATTCGGCCGCCGCCGACAAACTGCTTTCGCAATTCGGCAAACTCAAGAACTACGACCTGAACGTTCTGGTATTCAACTTCATCGATATGCTCTCGCACGCCCGCACCGATTCCCGCATGGTGCGCGAACTGGTTTCCGACGAAGCCGCCTACCGGAGCATCACGCTCAGCTGGTTCAGACACTCGGCCCTACGCGAACTGTTCAAACTACTGTCCGAAAACGACTGCCGCGTACTCATCACGACCGACCACGGCAGCATCCGCGTCGACACGCCCTGCAAAGTAATCGGCGAACGCAACACGAACACCAACCTGCGCTACAAACTGGGACGCAACCTCAGTTACAACGCAAAAGAAGTGTTCGAAGTCCGCAATCCCGCGCAGCTCCAGCTTCCGGCCCCCAACCTCAGCACGACCTACATGTTTCCTACTATAAAGATACGTTCCAACACGGAGGCATATCAATGGAAGAAATGATTATCCCGCTCATCTCGCTGCGGGGCAAACACCGGTAAAAACCCGTCACGCGCGTACATAAGTTTCAAGAAAAAACATATACCACACCTTTCATTATGGAAATAAACATACCGCAGCTCAACGACATCGACCAGGCTGCCCGCCAGTTTGCAGCCTGCATGGGCAACCGCACCGTTTTTGCATTTTACGGCTCGATGGGAGCCGGCAAAACAACGTTCATCAAAGCGCTATGCCACGAACTCGGCGTAACGGACACCATCAATTCGCCCACGTTCTCCATCGTAAACGAATACCGGTCCGACCTGTCGGGGGCGCTCATCTATCACTTTGACTTTTACCGGATAAAAAAAATCGAGGAAGTCTATGACATGGGGTACGAGGAGTACTTTTACAGCGGTGCCCTGTGCTTCATCGAGTGGCCCGAATTGGTTGAAGAACTCCTGCCCGAGGATGCCGTCATCGTACACCTCGACAAACGCGACGACGACAGCCGCACGCTGACCATCCAGGGCGTCTGAATACATCCGGCAAAGCCCCCGTACCCTACGGCGGGCCTTCCGTTTCGAAAAAGCACGGAGGTTTTTCGAAACGGAAGGCCCGCTTTTTTTCGGAGAACGCCCCGGTTCGCGCTTCGGCCCGGACGGCGATGTCCGTACACCCCTTTCTGTCCTAAAACAAAGCCGTTACGACCGTTTTTTCGCTTCGCAGGTTCATCCGGAACTGAAAAAACGGCTTAAAAGTTGTGTATTCGAACTAAAACAAATATCTTTGCAAATTAATAAACAGGCACATACAGAAGAAACTATCGATATGGGAAAGCTCAAACGCATAAAGAAAATACGCATACATCGCGAAGGCACACATACGCTGACAGGATCGTTGCTTGCTCTGATTGTGGTAAACGCGTGTTTCTATTACCTTTCCGAAAATAAAATTCCTTGCTATTGCTTAATGGGCTTAAGCCTTGCCGTATACCTTATAATCCTTAATTTTTTCCGTTGTCCGATACGCCGTTTTTCGGGGTGTACGGAAAATACGGTAGTCGCTCCGGCCGACGGCAAGGTAGTCGTTATCGAAGAAGTGGACGAGAACGAGTATTTTCACGACCGCAGGCTGATGATTTCCATCTTCATGTCGCTCACAAACGTACATGCAAACTGGTTTCCGGTGGACGGGTATGTAAAAAAAGTGGAACACCAGAACGGGAACTTCCACAAGGCATGGTTGCCTAAGGCCAGTACCGAGAACGAGCGCTCCACCATCGTCATCGAAACCCCGTCGGGTACCGAAGTCCTGGTACGCCAGGTAGCCGGTGCCATGGCCCGACGCATCGTCACCTACGCACGCGAAAACGAAGAATGCTACATCGACGAACACCTCGGATTCATCAAATTCGGTTCACGTGTCGACGTATATTTGCCTATTGGCACACAAGTTGCCGTCGATTTAGGCCAGAATACGACCGGCAACCAAACCATTATCGCCCAACTGGCCAACTAACTGATATACCTCGCCGCACATGAAGAAACATATACCCAACACACTGACCTGCTGCAACCTTATTTGCGGCGCCATCGCCACGTTCTACGCCTTTGCCGGCAACTATGAACTGGCCATGACGTTCATCATTACGGGCGCCGTATTCGATTTTTTCGACGGATTCGCCGCCCGTTTGCTTCATGTGCAGTCACCGATCGGAAAAGAACTCGACTCCCTGGCCGACGACATCACCTTCGGACTGGCTCCGGCAGCAATCGTATTCAGCCTGCTACATAGTGCGTCCGTGCCCGAAGCCTTGCACGCATTCGGCCCGGCCCTTCCGTTCATCGCGTTCCTGATAGCGGCGTTCTCGGCACTCCGGTTGGCCAAATTCAACTTGGACGAACGCCAGACAACCTCCTTCATCGGGCTCCCCACACCCGCCAACGCCCTGTTCTGGGGCGCCCTGGCCTGCGGATTCCACGAAGAACTCACGACCTGGCCCTATACGTTTTTCGTACTGGTAACCCTCATCCTGCTGACCTGCTACATGCTGATAGCCGAAATGCCCCTGTTTGCCCTCAAATTCAAGTCGTTTGCATGGAAGGGCAATGAGGTACGCTATCTTTTCATGGCCAGCAGCCTGCTTATGTTGGTCCTGTGGGGCGTAGCCGCCTTTGCGGGCGTCATCCTGTGGTATGTCGTTCTGTCCGTCATTACACAAAAAAAGTTATCATAGCCGGTTTGGCACAATTCTTGTACGGCATCCGGTAAAAAACATCCCAAATTCTGAACAGAAATGCATCTACTCGGTTGTCTCCTCACCTTTTTCTTAGCCCTTTTCATTACAGCTTTCGTATTCCTGCGCAACCTGTTTTTCACCATCTTCGGTG
>CATXZX010000259.1 GCA_958404085.1 uncultured Prevotellaceae bacterium
GACTTTACAGGACACGGATGCGTCAACTGCCGCAAAATGGAACAGGCCGTATGGTCCGACCCGACGGTAGCCGGACTCCTGAGCAAAGACTACGTACTTATTTCGCTCTACGTGGACGACAAGACCAAACTACCCGAACCCATCGAGGTAGAAGAGAACGGCACGCGCCGCACACTGCGCACCGTGGGCGACAAATGGAGTTACCTGCAGCGCCACAAGTTCGGTGCCAACGCACAACCCTACTACGTCCTGCTCGACAACAACGGGAAACCGCTCAACGGCCCGCGTTCCTACGACGAAGACACCGAGCAATACATCCGCTTTCTGCGCACAGGACTGGACAACTACCGCAAATAGCCGGAGAACAATCAGGCCGCTTTTTCAAAAAAACTCCGAGATGATTCAAAAAATCTCGGAGCTTTTCTTTTTTTTCGCCCAATAAATTTATATCTTTGCCAAAGTCCACTCAAACCAAAGCAAGGCAACGCGTAAGAAGAGGGACATAGTAAACAAAACGGCGTTTGCTACACCCCGCTACACAGCGCTGCAAAAGCATACGAAATCCCTGCTCAGAACGAACTCACACGTAGTAAAGATTCCCACGCCGCCATTGTTTTTCTATACTCAGATCTGAATGTTTTATGCACTTCTTCCAGGGAATCGAAGACAGGTTTTAATTTTTTCGAACATGAAAAGACTAATCCTCCCGGGCTTGTTAGGATGTTCAGCCCTACTCAGCGCACAAAGCGTGAAAGAAAACGAAATCCAGATTGACATGGGAGACAAGACGGTAGCACTCCAGTTGCACGAGGGTGATCGCATCGTCTTCACCGACGAACACCTGACTTTCCTCTCCGCTTCCGAGATGCCTCCACAGGTCTTTCTACTGAAAGACCTGCAACTGGTCCGCTTCGCCACAGGCAAACCCGATGGAATCGACATGGTCCTGGGACCCGACGGAAAGCACAACGCAATTTTCGAAAACGGAACCGGGCGGCTTATTTTAGAGGGATTCTCCGACAAGGAAGCCACTCTCAGCATTTATGACCTCAACGGCCGCCTATGCCTGCATCGCAAGGGCATACGCGACACATCGCTCATAATTCCCGAGCTACCCGACGGGATCTACATTGTTCGGGTCAATAACCACGCCTTTAAATGCCAGAAAAAATGAAGTTGCCGCTTTTAACCACCCTTGCGTGCTGTACAATCCTAGTGCAGGCACAACAGTTGATTGTAGAAACCAAAGACGGAAAACAACACGCCTTTCCTAAAAAAGAAATACGCGACCTGCGCTTCTTCACCCACATGCAGACCGAAACCGACACCTTGGTCCAGACGCAGACGCTGACTGAATATCTGTCCGAGAACCCGCACTACAGAACAGCCCACCACCTGTTCGAAGACTGCGGCCTGATGCATTACCCGCTTGACAACGAAGACGCCTCCGTCACGCTCATTCTGGCCGATGACGAAGCCTTCAACCGTTTTTTTGCCGCCAATCCGTGGAACGTAACCAGCTACGAAGCCCTGAGCGACTGGCAGAAGAGACAACTTGTAGCCGGCATGCTGATAGAACACCCCCTTCCCTCAGACTCCTTGCTCTACCTGCCCGGTAACAAGATACGCACCAACATCAGGACGGGTATCTCCGATAAATACTCACCGGCCGTATTCTCGCTACGCCGTCCCACGACCACCGAACTGACGGCCGCCTATCCGACAGCCGACAGCCTCCAGACCCGACACATCTGGCTGAGCGAATACAATCGCACACGCCTGCCGATATGGACCTCCGACCTCGTAAACCGAAAAGGACTTACGGAAGAAGATTTCACCCACCTTGTACATAGCCCCGGACAGAACGGTCTGTATGGTTCCTACCTGAACGGCACATCCCTGCTCCCGCAGCTCGTCCGATGCAGCAACGGTATCATCTACCAAGCGGCCGAGGCCACCATAGCACCTACCGACATGGCCACCGTGCTCCGCCAAGACGGACGTTTCGGTCTTTTTTCCTACATACTCGATCTTTTCAGTACACTTCGCTACGATCAGGATGCCACCGAGTCCGCTCGCAAGAACGACCTCATAGCCGACAGCGATTCCGTGTTTGTCAAGCGCTATTACAGCGAACTGAACGCCGACGGTGTACCCTTTAATCAAACCCCCGACGGCACACCTGTATTCTATCAACTTCCATTCGACCCGTCCTGGAGCGATTTCCACCAACCGGGGATAATGCCCGAAGAATTGAATGCTACCTTGTTCGCTCCCACCGACCAAGCCATCGAACAGTACCTGTTACCGGGTGGAAGGGGAGCGTACCTTATCGATTCGTATGCCCAGAAAGAGAACAACCGCGAAAACCTGCTGGAGAACATCGCGACCATTCCCAAAACTATTCTCAATGCGTATGTAATCAACTACATGAAAACGGGAATGTTCGTACCCAGCACATTGGAAAATATCCAGACTATTGCGTACAATCCGCTCTTCCCCGCCGGGAAACCATGGGCATATGCCGAATCGCCGCTGGCCGCCAGTAACGGACTGGTATACCCGCTCCGTACGGTTATCGCTCCCGACGCTTACAACACGGCGTTGGGAATCGCAGCCACCGCCCCGAATATGAACATCTTCCAATGGGCGCTTCACGCCGATGACCGAGCAATCACCAACCCCAGCAATGCTCCGTTACATACGTATGCAGCCCAGAAGTTATCTGACCAGCATGATTCCTTCATCACCTTTATCCCTACCAACGAGGCCCTATCCCGTTATTACGACCCCATCTCGCATTCGCTTCCGAGTTCAGTAGCATGGCGTATTTTCAAATTTGCGGAACCGACACGCGGTAACATAGCAACGACCGGACCCGACTGCCAATCGTTTACCTACGACCCCGTAACGGGACAGATGGGTTCGCGTGGCACAACTGTTACATCTGCTGCACGCAACAACCGCCTGGCCGACATTCTGAACAGCCATATTATCCGCTTAAAACCGGGAAACGGCGTACCGAAACCCGGATTTTACGAAACGCTGGGCGGCAGCATCGTCTGGTTCGACGGATCCAGCATACAGGGCGGATGGCAGATAGACCATCGGGCCTCCATCGGTATACAGAAGGCTTATAAAACCGGTAATGAACCGGTTAATTACACTTACACCATCCACACACTGCTTCAGCCCACCATCCAATCCGTCTATGCGCGCCTACACGCCGATGCGGAGGAATCGCCTTACAAGCTGTTCGCCGAGCTGCTTGAAATGGATCGCGGCTTACTGGATGACATCGGCATCGGCAAAGACCTAACACCGGAAGAACGGGAAAAAGAGCTGAACCGGCACATGCTTTTTACAAACCGGAACACCTGTGTCGACCTAAACGTGGCCCTATACACGCCCGATACGCACTACACACTCTATGTTCCTTCCAACAAGGCCATGGAGCAAGCCATAGCCGACGGCCTCCCGACCTTGACAGATATAGTAGCCCTCATTGCCGAACGTGACGTCAAACTGACCGCAGCCGAAGAGGAAAAAAAGGCCGAAATAAGGCAAAACTACAATGCAAAGGCCCGGCGGATGCTTGCGTGCATACAGCAGTTTATCAAGTACCACTTCCAACACACCCAAGTGCCCGTCAACGGTCAGCAACCCGGCGGCACTTACACATCGCTCTGTCCCGACGAAACCCTCAGCCGCTTTGTTCCGTTGCAGGTAAATGTCAACGAAGCGACCGGCATCTCCGTGACCGACCGCAACGGTCGGACCTGCCACGTCATCACCCCGCAGAGCAACGTCTTTGCCCGCGACATGTATCTCGACGGCAACAGTCTGGAACGTGCAACGCGCATCAACAATTCTTCGTACACCACCATTCACGTAATCGACCAATATCTGAATCCGTTCGACACGGAAAACGGCCGAAAAACATTCCGCGACTTTTACGAACAAGGCAACGAATGATCTTTAACTCCTAAAAAAGAAAG
>CATXZX010000260.1 GCA_958404085.1 uncultured Prevotellaceae bacterium
CAGTTCACATCGGCGGCTACAAACGACTCGTTCATGCTCGCTCCAAGCCATTACATCGTCGTTTCGAGGAATGTCAGGTCCTTACGGTTCGCATCGGAATAATACCCTACAAACATGTGGCCGGGCGTACGCACCAGGATGGGCGTAATGTTGATGGCACGCAGAAGCGACGCAAACAGCACACTGCCGTCCACACAATTGATTTGCGAAGAACTGAGCGCGTCGGTAAACGTACGCACGCGCTGCGAATAGACGACATTGCTCGACAGGCTCGAATTAGACACGGAGCTGTAACGGAAATGGCGTTTCTGGAGTATGTACCAAAGGGCGTACACCTGTTTGTCCACCGACTCGGCCGTACGCAGCTGGTAACCCGTAAAGCGACGGACGATGCGCGTATTGAGCGCCTCGCGCAACAAATCGTCTATCATGGGATTCTCCTCATTGACATAGGCCGCGAAAAACAGGCGTGTACTGTGGAAACGCGTTCCTACGGGCAGCGTCTCGACATAGCCCAACAAACATTCGTTGATGCTGCGCACGGCAAACGTGCGGACCTTCTGCCCTATGTCGTGGCCGTTCAGCTCGACCCGGATGACGACGCTGATGGGACGGGCCTGTGCATTGTTGCGCAGGGCGTCGTAGCGCCATACGATGTCGGGATAGATGGTATAGACCGTATGGGAACGGGGCAGGACGAACTCCGATACCGAACGCGTAAAAAACGGCGTTTCATCCACCTCGATACGTACCCGGCTGTATGCGGCACCCGACTTCAGCCGCACACCGAATCCGGATTTCGGATTTCCTATGTAAAGGGAGTCCACAGGTTTGATGACCTGGGCCTCGGTAGTGGCTACCGAGAGGATGGCAGAAGGAAAAATATTACCACCTAACTGATCGGTCACCTCAAAATCCTCGGAATAAAAAGAATTACGCACATAAATCAGCCCTGCTACCAATAAAATCAAGACCAAGGCAATGATTCCCAACCATGTTCCCCGCATACGTCGCGGCCTGACCCGGATTCTTTTCATTGTGTCCTCCTTCCTTTTTTCTATCACATTACAAAATTAGAGTTATTATTTCTGTCTGGAAACACCGGGGCCGTTAATTTCTTCTTAAAGCGTGTTATTTAAAAATAGCTCCGAGGTTTTTCAAACTATCAGGCCCGTTTTTCGGAATACGTCGCTTTTCCGCCCATGCAGTACGTGGCCGGACGGTTTCGGAAACGTACCAATCCGTAATATCGAGCGATATAACCGTAATATGTATAAGCCCGTTCTTTTTAAAATCCGTACTTTTGCATCCGCCGGTATACGGCCATTCGAAACTTACACCCTAAAGTCCGGACAACAAAGCCCGGGCATCGACAAAAAAGCGAACTGATGAAACATATCTTACTTGCCTTGCTCGCTATCGGAGGCGGTTCTCCCCTTCGTGCCTCAGCACCCGCAGACTCTCTGCAACAGCCGGTACATTCATTCGGCGAAGTCGTAGTAACCGGAAGCAACCATGCGACGGGACGTAACCTGCTGCCTTATACGGTCAGTACCGTCGGAAGCATGCAGCTGGAGGCTACGGGAAAAAACCAGTTGCTCTCTGCGCTTTCGGGACGTATACCGAGTCTGTTCGTATCGGAGCGGAACATACTGGGATTCGGCATCAGCAACGGCGGCTCGGGAGGTATCAAAATACGTGGAGTAGGCGGTTCGCCGACCAACGCCGTACTGATGATGGTAGACGGACAGCCACAGTTTGCCGGCATCTACTCGCACCACGTAGCCGACTTCTACGAAACGGAATATGTAGACCGGGTCGAGGTATTGCGCGGACCGGCATCGGTTCTGTACGGTTCAAATGCCATGGGAGGCGTCATCAATGTGATTACGAAGAACGCCGCGAAAGACGGCTCGCACACCACGTTCTCCTCGCAATACGGTTCGTACAACACATGGCGCTCGTCGCTCACCAATACCCTGTGCCTCGGTAAATTCTCGTCCCTCGTATCGCTGAGCTACGACCGGACGGACGGCCTGCAGAAGGACTTCGACTTCGACCAGAAAAGTGCTTATGCCAAAATAGGCTACGACTTCAGCCATCACTGGAAGGCACGGGCGGACTACTCGCTGATGAACTTCGTGGGCAACGACCCGGTTTATCCGAAATTATCCGACCCCGATTCCAAAACGGTTTACCACCAGAACGTCACGCGGGGCGAGACATCGCTGTCCGTCGGTAACTATTACGGAACGACGAACGGAAACATCCGCATCTATTACAGCTACGGCAACCATTATGTTGACGATCCCAACCACTTCCACAGCCTGGATGACCGTTTCGGCATACTGGCTTATCAGAACATCAGCCCGTGGCACGACGCCAATGCCACAGTCGGATTCGATTTCGATTCGTATACGGGTAAGATTCCCGTATCGGGTGGACACTCGCACGGCGACGGAAGCACAGCGGCCCAGATGCAGACCATCGGCCGCAAAAGCATTACGGAGTATTCGCCTTACGTGACCCTCTCGCAAGGATTGGCCGGCAACCGGATAACGCTGAACGCGGGACTGCGCATGGCCAACAGCGACCGCTTCGCCTCGCAATGGATTCCGCAGGGTGGTTTTGCGATTCATCCGTACGGAAACTGGTTGGTCAAGGGTTCTGTGGCAAAGGGTTACCGCAATCCGTCCTTCCGCGAGATGTACCTCTACCGCATGGCGAACCCCGACCTGGAACCGGAGGACATGACAAACTACGAAGTGACGGTGAGCAATTCTTTTTCCCGGTATTTCGGCATAGACGTGACCGGATATTTCAGCGAAGGAAGGAACATGATACAGACGGTCGACATGAAAAACGTCAATACCGGACACTTCCGGAACAAAGGCATCGAGGTTTCGGCAAACAGCAGCCCTGTCGACCACCTGACACTACGGGCCACATACAGCTACCTGTATTCGTCGCTGAACGACCTGACTGCCGCACCGAAGAATCAATATTTTCTGGGAATAAACTGGCAGACCACGCCCCGATTCCGCATTGATGCGGAACTACGCGGAACGGGTGGCTTGTATGTATCGGACGACGTGGAACACCAAAACTATGTCCTGCTCAACATGAAACTCAACTATACATTCAACAAAATGGCTGAAATATTCGTGACGGCGGACAACATCACCCACACAAGCTACACCATCAATCGGGGTTACAAGATGCCGGGATTCACCGCTATGGGAGGCTTCAAACTTCAGTTCTGACACACGATTTTGAAAGGTGGCCATGCAGACACATTGTAGACATGGCGACGCAGGAATAACGGCTGAAATGGATTTATCAGGGATTTATTAATAACACCTAAAGTTTACGACGAAGAACGGACAATTACCTAATCGTGCGATTGTCCGTTCTTCATAGCATATTCACTTCTCTCTACCATAAATCTATTTACAGCGTCAACAACAGCGAAGTATTCCTACAGACATTGTGCAATTCAGTAACGAAATACACAATTACTACAAAATAAGAACCTATGAAGCACCGAATTAAGGTAGAAACGCGCCGAAATCAATGTCACGCAACAACAACTTGCAGAAGCTGTTGGAATGAGCAGACAAACCATTGTCGCCATCGAGAAGAATAACTTTCTTCCTTCGTAACCATCCGAATTAATCCGTCTTTTACATGATGTTTTTGGTAGCGAACTTTGCAATCAAAAATATTGATGTCCGGTAAAAAGTATCTCCTATTTTACAATAGGATAGGACATATCCGCAAGTGAAATCCAATTTAAATGCGATAGAATAAGCATACAAGCCATTTTCATGTGATTTTAGTACTCCTATACGTTTGCGACCTCAGCTGTCCGGTAAACTTATAGGGAGAAAACTTATCAAAAAGTTTTACCGGACACCAATAAATCAAAAACACCATGTAAAAAAAATCTCCGGAAACATCATCTGACATCTCCGGAGATTCCTCTCTGAAAAA
>CATXZX010000261.1 GCA_958404085.1 uncultured Prevotellaceae bacterium
CAACATAGCCAAGACATGGAGCGGAATCAAGCAGATTGCACGGACCAAAGACGGTAAAATCTGGTGTTACGCTACCGGAAAACTGACCGCCATTGACCCCTCCACGCTCGACGAAGTACAGACCATCGAACTGCCGGCCGAAATAGAACACAACCAATGGGCCTGGAATGCCGGACTGCTCTGCGCCAGCAGCAAACACAACGCCCTATACTGGGGAGGCAAAGGAAGCGGCTGGCTGGGTAGCGACAATGTATGGAAACTGGACCTCGAAGCTGCATCGCCCGCACCCGAAAAAATATTCGACCTGAGCGGAACGGATTGGAAAGCCATCTACGGAGCCGCACTCCGTGTCGACCCCGTCAGCGACCACGTCTACATGCAAGTGTACAAAGACTACGGAAACATGGACTATACGGTGTTCGAACTGGACGAAAACGGAACGCAAGTCGGCGAATATCCGCTGACCGAAGCATTCTGCTGGTTCCCGACACTGCCTGTCTTCCCCGAAGGCGACATTGTGACCGGTATCACGAACGCAACGGGCCATACCGGCCATGCAACCGCCGTTGTCAACGGCCGTACGCTCAGCGTGACAGGATGTGCCGGCCAGACCCTGAGACTGTATCAGGCCGACGGAAAGACAGTAGCCACAATCCGTGTCGACTCCGACCGGTTCAGTACCCAACTGAATCTGGCAAAGGGCATCTACCTGCTCCGCGGAAACGCCGTGAAACTGACATTCCAGGTACAGTAATCAAGCATACAGAGAATAACCTTCAGCCATAAAAAAGGATTATTCCGGAAAGAGGATGTGAGTCCGCGCATCCTCTTTTTTTGTACCCTGACGCAGCCCTGGCCATCCCTCCCGTCGGCCGGCATAAAGCGCTTTCCGACAACCGTAGGGCCACAAGGGCGCATTCTCCGTTTCTGGTACGATTCACCGTGTTTTGTATAAGCCGCCGTCTGAAGCGCAAAGGTAATTTTGCACCGACTAAATTTATACACGTTATGATAAAACTCATCGTACCAGCAGTATTACTCGCATGGGCGGCCTTCATCGTTCCGCTCCATGCACAGACACCCTCCGATTCAGCAAAGGCAAAAGTTTACTTCGTCAGCGACATCACCCCCGAAAGCCTTGTCAAAATTTACCAGGCACTCGGAAAACCGGCGGCCGGAAGAGTGGCCGTCAAAATCAGTACCGGAGAATCGGCACAATCAAACCAACTGCGCCCCGAGCTTATCGGCCCGCTGGTCAAAGAGGTCAACGGAACGCTCGTTGAGTGCAACACAGCATACAACGGCAACCGCTCCAATACGGCCAGCCACCGCCGGGCCATCGAACAGCGCGGCTACGCCCGGATTGCAACCGTCGACATCATGGATGAAGAAGGCTACATGGACATTCCGGTAGCCGACACGAAATACCTCAAATTCGACCGCGTAGGAAAACACCTTGCCAACTACGACTTTCTCATCAATCTGGCCCACTTCAAAGGGCACGCCATGGGCGGTTTCGGCGGTGTGCTGAAGAACCAGAGCATCGGCATAGCCTCTCCTGAAGGAAAGACGCTTATCCACACGGCCGGAGTATACGCCGATCCCCGCTACGTATTCCAGCAACCCCACGGCCAGGACGCCTTCCTCGAATCTATGGCAGCGGCAGCCCAGGCTGTACACAATTATTTCAAAGGAAACACGCTGTACATCAACGTCATGAACAACCTTTCCGTAGACTGCGACTGCGACGGACACCCAGCGGCTCCTCAGATGAAGGACATCGGCATCCTGGCATCGCTCGACCCCGTCGCACTCGACAAAGCCTGTCTGGACCTTGTATTCAACCACGCATCGACCGCAGGCGACAACAGCGCGCCGCTTGTGCAACGCATCAACAGCCGGCACGGAGCCCATACCGTAGACTATGCGGCAAACATCGGACTCGGCACACTGGCGTACGACCTTATCGACATTTCCAAAGTCAGCAGCATTGCCGACATCAAGACCGACGGCGTAAAGAAATACAACGTATACGACCTGAGCGGAAACAAGGTCCTGACCAATGCCGACAACCTGGACCGCCTGGCTCCCGGCATCTACATTATCAATGGTGTCAAGACACTTGTCGGAAACAAGTAATCCGGTCCAGCCCCTTTATCAGGGCAGCTTCCTCTCACAGGCGAGGCCGAAAGTGCCTACCCGAGGCCTTGTTTTTTGAACCAAGTGGCCCGAATTTCAAAAAATCAGGCCCGGACGATGCACAATCAGTGTCCGGGCCTGAAACGGTTACTATCGATGAATCTTATCGGACCGTGTTTACAATTTATACGCCGCCCGCAGACCGAATCGACCGGTTACTCCACAAGAAACGTAACTAACGTTTTTATTCTTACTCCAAGTCTCGTTTTCTTACCCCAACCGCCATTTAATTGCTCAAAGAATGCTTTTTTGTGCAATTTGAATACATTTTTCTTGCGTGTACGACAAGTTTTCTCTATATTTGCAAACTGAACCCGAAGTATGTGGCGATTCCGGCTACAAAATGGGACGAAGAATAAAATATATCACTTCAAGAAAGTATAAAAGAAATGAGTTTGAAAATTGTTGTACTTGCCAAGCAAGTGCCTGACACCCGAAATGTGGGAAAAGATGCGATGACACCGGAAGGAACGGTAAACCGCGCCGCATTGCCCGCTATCTTCAATCCCGAAGACCTGAACGCACTGGAGCAGGCCTTGAGGTTGAAAGACCAAAACCCCGGTTCTACCGTCTCAATCCTGACCATGGGACCTCCGCGTGCCACGGACGTCATCCGTGAGGGTTTATACCGTGGAGCGGACAACGGCTACCTGTTGACAGACAGAGCTTTTGCCGGTGCCGATACGTTGGCCACATCGTATGCGCTCTCCATGGCCATCAAGAAAATAGGCGACTTCGACATCATCATCGGCGGTCGCCAGGCTATCGACGGCGATACGGCACAGGTAGGCCCGCAAGTAGCTCAGAAACTGGACCTGAATCAGGTTACTTACGTTGTAAATGTTCAGAAGTGCAAAGACGGAGAAATAACCGTCACACGCCACATAGACGGAGGAATAGAAGTTGTGAAAGCTCCCCTGCCCATCCTGCTGACAGTAAACGGGAACGCCGCACCTTGCCGTCCCCGCAACGCAAAGCTCGTCATGAAGTACAAACGTGCCCTCTCGCCCATCGAGATGCCGGCAGACGGCAACCTCGCCTATAAAGAGGAATACGACAAGAAACCTTATCTGACCGTTACGCAATGGAGCGTAGCCGATGTTGACGGCGATTTGCAGCAATGCGGTCTGTCCGGCTCGCCGACCAAGGTAAAAGCGGTACAGAATATTGTATTCAAGGCTAAAGAAAGCAAGACGATGACTTCCAGCGATGCCGACATCGACGGTCTGATCAAAGAACTGCTGGCCAGTCATACCATCGGATAACAGTCTACTCACCTAACAAAACTGATAAGAATGAATAACGTATTTGTATATTGCGAAATAGACGGTACTTCCGTTGAAGAGGTGAGCTATGAGCTGCTGACCAAAGGCCGTAAACTCGCCAACGAACTGGGTGTTCAATTAGAAGCCATCTGTGCCGGAAGCGGCATTACGGGAAAAATCGAACAGGAGGTTCTATCATACGGCGTGGATGTACTCCACGTTTTCGATGCCGAGGGACTTTTCCCTTACACATCAAAGCCCCATACTTCTATCTTGGTAAATCTGTTCAAACAGGAGAAGCCTCAGATCTGCCTGATGGGCGCGACTGTCATCGGACGCGACCTGGGGCCGCGCGTGTCCTCTTCGCTGCACAGCGGACTTACAGCTGATTGTACTTCGCTGGAAATCGGTGAATACGACGACCGTAAAAGCGGAAAACACTACGACCAGTTGCTTTACCAGATTCGTCCCGCTTTCGGAGGAAACATTGTAGCAACCATCGTTAACCCCGAAAATCGTCCGCAGA
>CATXZX010000262.1 GCA_958404085.1 uncultured Prevotellaceae bacterium
TCATCGGAATATTCAATTCCTCTATACGGGACATCAATTTGTCATAATCTGCCTCACGTTCAGAACCTCCGATAATTTCTCCGATCTGCGGAAACAAGACATCCATCGCACGGACCGTTTTTCCATCTTCGTTCTGTTTCATGTAGAAAGCCTTTATCTCTTTCGGATAATCGGTCAAAATTACTGGACGTTTAAAATGCTCCTCTACCAAATAGCGCTCATGTTCACTGGCCAAATCTACTCCCCAATATACAGGGAATTCAAATTTATGGCCATTGCTGATTGCTTCCTCGAGTATGCGGATGCCTTCGGTATAGGTCAGACGGACAAAATCATGTTCCAGGACAAAATGAAGCCGCTCAATCAATGACTTATCAATCATCTTATTTAAAAATGCGAGGTCGTCTTCACAATTTTCCAGCGCCCATCGAACACAATACTTGATGAAGTCCTCGGCCAAGTCCATATTGTCGGTAATGTCATTGAACGCTACCTCTGGTTCTATCATCCAAAACTCGGCCAAATGGCGAGGGGTATTCGAATTTTCGGCCCGGAATGTAGGACCAAATGTATAAATAGCACCAAGCGCCGTAGCCCCCAACTCACCTTCCAACTGTCCGGAAACCGTCAACGAGGTCGTTTTTCCGAAAAAGTCATCACTGTAATCGATTTTACCTTCATCATCTTTCTTCAAATCATAAAGTTTTTTCGTCGTTACCTGAAACATCTGTCCGGCTCCCTCGCAGTCGCTTCCGGTTATAATAGGCGTATGGAAATAAAAAAAGCCATGTTCATGAAAATACTTATGGATGGCGATTGCCATATTATGGCGAATACGGAAAACAGCACCAAAAGTATTTGTACGCAAACGCATGTGGGCATGTTGTCGCATGTACTCCATGCTCTGTCCTTTCTTCTGCATGGGGTAATCACCGCCGCAAACGCCCAATACCTCCATCTTGTCAGCCAAAATCTCCACAGCCTGACCACTTCCGGTACTTTCCACCAATTTTCCTGTAACGCTTATACACGCACCGGTAGTAATTTGCTTCAACACCGTTTCGTCAAATTGCTCCACATCGGCTACAATCTGTACATTATTTATCGTTGAGCCGTCATTCAGCGCAATGAAATTCACGGATTTACTCCCGCGGCGAGTACGGACCCAGCCTTTCACATTAACTTCTGAGCCCAAATCGCGGCATTTCAACAGCTCATTAATTTTTATTCTTCGAATTGTTTCCATTTCAGTACTTATTCAAATGCTCCCATGCGCAACATGGATACTTCTTTTTCTGTTAGATAGCGCCAATCACCCCGACGCAAATTCTTTTTAGTCAGACCTGCAAAATAAACACGGTCCAATTTTGTGACATGATATCCCAAACTTTCGAAAATTCGGCGTACAATTCGATTCTTTCCACTATGAATTTCTATTCCTATCTGCTTTTTGTCCGTCGGACTCGCATACTCAATCGCATCAGCGCGTATCTCACCGTCATCCAATACGATACCAGTAGCGATCTGCTGCATGTCGCGAGCCGTTACATTCTTATCTGTCTGCACGTGATAGATCTTTTTCTTCAAAAACTTCGGATGAGTCAGTTTCGAAGCCAAATCACCATCATTCGTCAGCAAAAGCACACCGGTTGTATTACGGTCCAAACGTCCCACGGGGTAAATACGTTCAGTACATGCATTACGGACAAGATCCATTACTGTTTTGCGGTTTTGCGGATCTTCGCTCGTCGTTACATAATCCTTGGGCTTATTCAATAGGACATAAACTTTTTTCTCTAAAAGAATCGGTTGATCATGAAACTTAATCTCATCTGTACGCAAAACTTTCGTACCTAATTCGGTAACGACCTGACCATTGACGGTTACGACACCAGCCTCGATATACTTATCTGCATCCCGACGGGAACAAACGCCTGCATTGGCCAAAAATTTGTTCAGACGAACGGGAACTGACGGGTCGTAATGCGATTCGCTGTACTCAATACGTTTTTTAAGACTATATTTGGCGTTCGGATCGTAATCCTTTGTACGCGGACGACGCTCATAATTACGATTTCCCCATTCGCGATGCTCTTGACCGCTACGATATGGCCTCTCATAACGCGAATTTCCATCATTGTTCTCCCGAGAACGGAAACCTACAGCCCCTCCGTCATTCCGATCACTCTTGAAACGCGGATTAAAAGAAGAAGAACGGCGTTCACCGCCAAAATCCCGACGAAAACGAGAATTTGACGAAGATCTTTCACCGTTATTATCGCGATTATATCCCCACGAAACGGGTTCGCTTCGAATCACTCGGGCACGGCGAACGCGCTTGCCCACGCCATTCGGTTTTTCATTACTTACTTCATTCCCTGTATACGACTTATAGCCATCACGGTCTGAGTCATACACTCTGCTAAATTTTTCTTTTTCGTTCATAAATTACGATTCTATCAGCCTCTCGGCTAAATTTTATTACATCATAGGGCTTCATCTCATACACCTGTATAAGAATACGGCGTAATGGCCCTTAATTCTTCTTTCACTGTTTCACTTACATTCAACTGGTCAATAAAAGAACGAATCCGTTCTGCTGTTATTGCCTCGTTAGTGCGAGTCAACTGTTTCAATGCCTCGTAAGGATTCGGATATGCCTCACGTCGCAAAATGGTCTGAATAGCTTCCGCAACAACAGCCCAGCAATTTTCCAGATCCGCACGAATAGACTCTTCATGGAGTAAGAGTTTTCTAAGTCCCTTCAACGTACTCTGAATTGAAATAACCATATGTCCCATCGGTACACCGATATTCCGCAATACCGTTGAGTCCGTCAAATCACGCTGCAGACGAGAAACCGGCAACTTTTGACTCAGATGTGATAACAAAGCATTTGCCACGCCTAAATTACCCTCCGAATTTTCAAAATCAATCGGATTTACTTTATGCGGCATTGCACTTGAACCGACCTCACCGGCTTTAATCTTCTGTTTGAAGTACTCCATAGATACATACTGCCAGAAGTCACGATCCAAGTCTATAATAATTGTATTGATGCGCTTCATGGCATCAAACAAAGCACCCAGGCAATCATAATTGGAAATCTGTGTCGTATATTCCTCACGCTCCAGCCCCAATTTTTCCGCAACGAAACGATTTCCGAAACTTTTCCAGTCCATCGAAGGATATGCAACGTGATGCGCGTTATAATTTCCTGTCGCACCACCGAACTTTGCAGTAATAGGACAGCTTTTCATCAACTGCAACTGCCGCTCCAAACGATATGCAAAGACATAAACTTCTTTGCCGAGGCGTGTAGGAGATGCCGGTTGTCCGTGAGTCTTAGCCAACATAGGAATATTCGCCCATTCTTCCGAATAAGTTTTCAACTGATCAATCAACTCCTGCAACAACGGATAATAAGTTTGTTCAATGGAATCCTTAATCATCAAAGGAAACGACGTATTATTAATATCCTGTGAAGTCAAGCCGAAATGAATAAATTCCTTATAAGCATCAAGTCCACCGATAGCATCGAAACGCTCTTTAATGAAATATTCCACGGCCTTTACATCGTGATTCGTCACCTTCTCGATATCCTTCACACGCTGAGCATCACTTTCCGTAAAATCAGAATAAATTGTACGCAGGCGCGCGAACATTGATTTATCAAAAGACACCAACTGAGGAAGCGGAAGTTCACACAACGCTATAAAATATTCTATTTCTACCCGAATTCGATATTTAATAAGCGCGTATTCCGAAAAATAAGAAGCCAAACACTCCGTTTTATCACGATAACGGCCGTCAATCGGCGACACAGCGGTCAATTTATCCAAATCCATATTCAAATCCTATAATATTAAAAGACAGATGCAAAAGTACGACTTTTCCCCGGAAAAACGCCGCCGCACAAAGACAAAATCAATCAAAAAAAATCTCCGGAGACATCATCTGACATCTCCGGA
>CATXZX010000263.1 GCA_958404085.1 uncultured Prevotellaceae bacterium
CTGGGAATCCGTCAGACCAAGTCCTTTTTTCAGCGCTTCCGCATCCATCGAACCACGCGGCACGCAGGCCAGTCCGGCCGCCGCACAATACAGACAGATGTTCTGCGACACATAGGCGGCATCGGCCTGGGCATAATCGCCCCGACCTCCCGGATAACGCGACACATCGCACACGAGTACGAGCGAAACAGGGGCCTGCAACACAAAATCCTGCTTACCGGCCACGGCCGGCCGCAGGTCCGATTCGGTCACACGCACCAGTTTGCCGCCCTTCGCATCATACCGGTACGCACCGTCGGCACGACATACATACACGTCGATGGGCTGCGCGTTCAGGGCCGACGGGGCCGTACGCTTGCCGTCGGGCCGGTTTATACCGTTGGCGGCCCACAACAGGTTCGAGAGTTCCTGTAAATCCAGCGCCCGGCCTGCGAACTCGCGTTCCGAGTGCCGCTGTGCCAAGGCATCCATCAACGATACCGACATCGACATATCGGGTTTCTTCAGTGCTATCTCCTGCTGTGCAAAAACCGGCGCCGCGCCCGAGAGGGCCGCAGCAACAAAAAGCCGGAAAGCATATTTTCCCATTGGTTTCATCCGATTGTTTTTTCGGGCGCAAAGGTAACGTTTTTCCGCCAAACGGACCTGTCGGAGCATTGCTTTTTTCCGTACCTTCCGACGGGCCTTGTATTTTCAAAAACCTGCGTGCTTTTTGAAAATACAAGGCCCGTTTTTCGCCGCACAACGCCCGACCTGATAAACCGGCGGAAAGAAGAAAAAAGACGAACAGTTCGCGCCGGCCAACCTACGCCTATCCGGATGCGCACCTGCGCCCTCACACTTTTTATACCCTGAAGCATGCTTCATTCCAAACATTTATGCGTATCTTTGCACAAGCGGATTCCCTATGACCGCATCCCTTCACACTACAATTAATTCTGTAATAATGAAAAAATCCTACCTTTGGCTGGGTATTGGCGGTTCACTGCTTACCATTCCGTCGGTCCATGCCGAAAAGAAAGCAAAAAAATCTCCCAATGTCGTTTTCATCATTGCCGATGACTTAGGTTACGGCGACATCAGTTGTTACGGAGCCCACCGTGTGCAGACTCCCAACGTCGACAAACTGGCTGCAAGCGGCATCCGGTTCACCGACGCCCATGCCGTGGCCTCCACCAGTACCCCGTCGCGCTACTCGCTGTTCACCGGCCATTATGCCTGGCGCCGCAACGATACGGGCATAGCCCGCGGAGATGCCGGCATGATTATCCGCCCCGAGCAGTTCACCATTGCCGACATGTTCAGAAATGCCGGCTACACGACCGGTGCCATCGGCAAATGGCATTTAGGACTCGGCGACAAGACCGGTACGCAAGACTGGAACCGGAAAGTGACCCCCGGACCGGACGACATCGGTTTCGACTACTCGTGCCTGATGGCTGCCACCGGCGACCGCGTTCCCTGCGTATGGATGGAAAACCAGCGTGTTCTCAACTATGACGCATCCGCTCCCATCGAAGTCAGCTACACAAAGCCCTTTGAAGGAGAACCTACGGGCAAAAAAAATCCCGAACTGCTATACAACCTGAAACCATCGGTCAACCACGGCCACGACCAGGCCATCGTGAACGGCATCTCGCGTATCGGCTTCATGAAAGGAGGCGGAAAAGCCCTTTGGAAGGATGAAGAAATAGCCGATACCATCATATCCAAGACGGTAAACTTCATCGAGCGGAACAGCGACAAACCGTTCTTCCTCTATGTCGGCACCAACGACGTTCACGTGCCGCGTTTTCCGCACGCGCGCTTCCGCGGCAAGAGCGGCATGGGCTATCGCGGCGACGCCATCCTGCAATTCGACTATACGATAGGAAAAATCATCGACGCACTCGAACAACAGGGCATACGGGAGAACACGCTGATTATCGTAAGTAGCGACAACGGCCCTGTCGTAGACGACGGGTATCAGGACCGGGCGGTCGAACTGCTCGGCGACCACCGGCCTTGGGGCGACCTGCGCGGTGGAAAATACAGCAGTTTCGAGGCCGGAACGCGCATTCCGTTCATCGTAAACTGGCCGGCCGAAATCAAGAAAGGAAAAATATCGAACGCGCTGGTTTCGCAAATCGACCTGTTTGCATCCATGGCCGACCTGGTGGGGCAGAAACTCCAGCCGGGAGAAGGGGTGGACAGCCAGAACTTCCTGAAAGCCTTTCTGGGAAAAGACTCCAAAGGACGGCCGTACGTAGTAGAAGCCTCATCGTCATTGGCCATATCGGACGGCCGGTGGAAATACATCACGCCAAGCAAAGGTGCTGCCTTTATGCGGCTGACCCGAACCGAGACTGGAAATGCGCCGACCGACCAGTTGTATGACCTGAAGAACGACCGTGGCGAGAAAGTCAACCTGGCTGAAAAATACCCCAAAGAGGTGGAGCGCCTGAAGAGCCAGCTGAAACAAGTTCGCGAGAACAAGTAACGGTTTCTACATATTATTCATTTTCCCATTTGCCTATACCTATTATATATAAAGGATGAACAGGGCGAATGGGAAAACTTTTTATCCCCGTCAACGCTCCCGGTATGATTTCCGACGGTTTCACAGACTCGTTACAGGTGACGTCAGGGCCTTTCGAGCCTGTTTTTCGGTTTCATCCGCTCTTTCTTCCGTTTTTTCATTTCGTTTCACCAAAATAATTATAACTTTGCAGCGCATAGGTTCGTTACTGTCCCGTCAAAGGGAGAGAACGATTAAAAGGGAATCAGGTGCGAATCCTGAACAATCCCGTTGCTGTATTTTCCGCCAACGCGACAAACACGCGGCCTACGCGGCCGTATGCCACTGGAGAGAGCGTACCGTTTACATCACGATCCGGGAAGGCTGTTTATCGCGGGAATAAGTCAGAAGACCTGCCATGCGATACCGACTCAGGCGCTTTCGAGGACGAGCGATGAATCTGGCAACAGCCTTCTTCCCCCTTCCCGCCTATACGGGAAAGCCTATGGAACTGTATCCTTTTCATTTCATGCCGCGCAGCATGGTTTCTCTTCGTCGACCTGCCTGTATTACTTTGACAGACAATGAGCATGAAACGATACATATCCGCCTTTTTACTCATCGGTAGCACGATCTCCGGCGCATACGCAACAGGCAACGATACCATCGGTACACGACGGTTCAGCGAAGTCACGGTGAAGGCACGCCGCATCCCGGTGGAAGTAACTCCCGCACAGACGCTGACCGGCGAACGCCTGCGCAAACTCAACGCGCACTCCGTGGCCGATGCCATACGCTACTTCTCGGGCCTGCAACTGAAGGACTACGGTGGCATAGGTGGCCTGAAAACCGTCAACATACGCAGCATGGGGACACACCATACCGGAGTATTTTACGACGGTATCCAACTGGGCAACGCACAAAACGGACAAATAGACTTGGGCCGCTTCTCACTCGAAAACATGGAGGCCATATCGCTATACAACGGACAGCGGAGTACGCTGTTCCAGCCCGCGCGCGATTTTGCTTCGGCCGCTGCCGTTTACCTGTACACACACCGGCCGGTCTTCGAAAACGGACTGGATAACCTGAGAGTCACAGTTAAAGGAGGCTCGTTCGGGACTATTAATCCGAGCATGGCTTGGGAACACCTTTGGAACGAAAAACTGGCATCAAGCCTGAGCGGCGACTACCTCTATACGGACGGTCATTACGACTTCACGTACCGTACGCAAGGCGGATATGACACGACCGCGACACGTAAGAACGGCGATGTAGAAGCCGTACGCGTGGAAAGCGGTCTGTTCGGGCGTATCCGCAGCGGACAATGGAATGCAAAAGCCTACTTCTACGCTTCGGAGCGCGGAC
This sequence comes from uncultured Prevotellaceae bacterium, assembly GCA_958404085.1. Classification (GTDB taxonomy): domain Bacteria; phylum Bacteroidota; class Bacteroidia; order Bacteroidales; family Bacteroidaceae; genus Alloprevotella. The sequence continues at coordinate 3,866 of CATXZX010000263.1, forward strand.
TTCCCGGCGCTATCGTGCGCAACCGCCTGAGGCATGCCGACAGGCAATGGGACCTGAACACCTTCGTCCAAGGTTCATGGAGCCAGCAGGTAACG
>CATXZX010000264.1 GCA_958404085.1 uncultured Prevotellaceae bacterium
CCATCTTTTCGAGGTCCTCGGGCAGGAAGTGTCCCAGCACGAAGTCTATTTGTCTGCCTCTCGGAAATTCGTTTCCGATGCCGAAACGCAGTCTTGCATATTCCTGCGTACCCAGTACGGATGTAATGTGGCGCAGGCCGTTGTGTCCCGCTTCGCTGCCTCCGGGTTTCATGCGCAGCGAGCCGAACGGTAGCGAAAGGTCGTCTACGACGATGAGCAGGTTTTCTACCGGTATTTTCTTTGCGTTCATCCAGTAACGTACGGCATTGCCGCTCAGGTTCATGTAGGTAGAGGGCTTGAGCAGGGTCAGTTGTCTGCCTTTGATGCTGAGCGACGAGACGAAACCGTAGCGCTTGTCTTCAAAAACGAGATTGGATGCCTTTGCAAGGGCATCCAATACTCTAAAACCTATATTGTGGCGGGTACCTTCGTATTCATCACCGATGTTGCCCAAGCCTACAATCAAGTAGTTATTCATAAATCTGTGTATGAGGCTGTATTATGATTTAGCGGCAGCTGCGGCAGCACCCATAGCGGCACGTGTCATCTTCACGGAGCATACGACAACTTCTTTCGGAGTGATGATTTCAAGACCTTCGAAGTGCAGTTCGCCCACCTTGATGCTCTTGCCCAAACCGAGGCTTGTAACGTCGATGTTGAGCTTTTCGGGAATGGCTGCATACTGCGCCTTGACTTTCAGCTTGCGAACCATCGAAACCAGCTTACCGCCGGCACGTACACCTTCGGCCAGACCCGAAGTTGCGATGGGCACAGCCATGATGATGGGTTTCTCTTCGGTCACTTCATAGAAGTCTACGTGCAGAACCGTATCTTTTACGGGGTGGAACTGGATGTCCTTCAGCACGGCTTTGCATTCAGCACCGTCGATGTTGAGGTTTACGACATAGATGTTGGGTGTGTAGATCAGACCACGCAGTTCGTCGTTCGTAACGGTAAAGTGAGTGGCAACGGGCAAACCGTTCTCGTCTCTTTTAACTCCGTAAACAACGCAGGGAACAGCGTTGGCCTTGCGGATTTCGCGAGATGCTTTCTTGCCGAGGTCGTTCCGCACAGTACCTTTAATCGAAATTTCTTTCATAAATGTGTTACTCTAAATTAAGTGATATAAATTCTTAATTCTCCATCACACGAGGGGGAAAACTCCCTCTGAGGACAAATCGGGTGCAAAGATACGCCTTTTTTGCAGAACCGACAAAATATATGCGCTTCAAATGTGTATGGACTTTCCTGTCTATACCTTATTATATTATATAGGGGCGTAATGAGATACTTGTTTTTATTATGGAATAAGTATCCAATTCATATGCAATTTTAGTCATTTCCTACAGCCTGCGCAAGTGCGAAGTTTTGTTTGAGTTTTTTAATAGCTAATTATTAAACAAATTACGGACGTCGATATTCCCTTCATTCGTCGGATCAAGTGATTGTTTCAGATGCCCGTAACTTGAAGAATTGGTATACCCAATGCATCCTCGATTGAGGAAATTGTTTCAATCGTGAAATTGTGGGTTCCCCTCATCCATTTACTGATTTCGGACTCCTTTTTGCCGAGCAGATTGGCAAGGTCCTTTTGTTTAAGGCCTTTTTCTTCCAATATGCTGTGAATTCTGTCCACTATCAGGAAAGAGAGGTCAACACGCCGTCTGATTTCGGGCGAAACTTTAGCCCGACGAACTTCTATGATACTATTTCTTTTCATCGCGGGTAAAATTTAGATTTCCTATAATTTCTTTATCTACAATATAGAGCGTGCCGCTTGACAATCTGGATGAAATAAATCGACTCGTATCGACAAGTATCTCCACATAATCCGATAATGTTTCACTTTCCTGCCATGTAGCACAGTCTTTGACACCCCCGTTTCCGAAGATGAGAATCTTGTCTGAAAGCCGAATACAGTAAAGACGCAGATTGCTTGTTTCAATGGGTATCGCGCTGACTCCATCACCAAACCTACCTTCATTGCGGAAATATCTTTCTAAAGCACCGCTTTCGCCAATTCTGTCAAGCCATGCGATTATAGTGTCAATGTCCTCGTCATAACCGCAGCCTTCTGGAAATTTCTCAAAAAACCTTTCAAGTTCAGAGACTTCTTCCTCGCTAAGGTGGACGCTGTAAAAATTCACAGAGTTATGTTCCTCAATTAGTTCTATGGAATATTTCCGGGTCATGCTTAACTTATAGATTAACTATACCGCAAAGTTAATGACACTTTTCAAATACAACAAATAAATTCACCTTAAAGTTAAGCGGAGTCTGGATTTTTTCTACGATGTAAGGAAACAATGCTTTTTCAGCCTTGCGTCCGGATATCGGACGGTGGTTTGGCCAGGTATACCATGTCGCAGAGTTCGACTCCTTCTTCTACAATCGGGGCCGGATAGTTGTCTTTGAAAAAATCAGGAATCCGGTGGGAATAAACATATCCGCATGATTCGTAAAAACGGAGCGTCGAGGGCGTTTCGCCTGTTCCGATCCGGATGACACAATCGGGATACAGGCTGTCGATGTGCCTCAGCATTGTCCGCCCGAAACCTTTTCGCCGGCAATCGGGAGATACAGCCAAGTTCTTGACTTCAGCCATGCCGCAACCTTCTTCTGTCACCACGCAAACGGCTATCGGCCTGTTTCCGAGAAAGCCGGCCAACAGTCTGCCTCTGTCCAGGTAACGGTCTATCATTTCTTCCGATTCATCGCCTGTCAATAGCAGTTCTAAGAAACGCTTCTTGTGGTCGTGGATTTCCCGGATCGTGAAGTCGGACGTGTTCATGTTGCGGTATGTATTTCAGATATACTTATGTCGGATACGCAGTATCGATTAAAAAGCCCCGGAACTATCTGATAGTCCGAGGCTTTACTCGTCTTGTCCGGCTTGGTCCGGAACACTCGGTGGAGTAGGAGGGGTTCGAACCCTCGTCCAAACAAGGAAACAATATGTTTTCTACATGCTTATCTCCGACTTGTTTTTTCGAGCAGGGGCAGGTGCAGAGCAACCGACCGAAGCCTTATCCTCTTAAAATTTCACCGAGAGCGCGAGGCCGCCTCTGGCTATTTCCGATTTAGCTGCACCACTGTATCAAAATGCTTCGGAACAACAGCTTTTGAGTGATGTCTCGTTCCCGCACCTGGTGCAGGAATAAAGGTAATCTACTGTGCTTCGATTACGCAGCGAGAGCGTAGTTGTTTTCGCCAGATAAATTTTTGTCAGCCGGGATTATAGTGCCAACCGACAACGCACTGCATGCTTGCATACCTTTTCAACCTGCTGTCAAATCCAGTCTACCCCAAGTCTTAAGGTCCGGCAAAGATACGATTTTTTTTGATTGTACGGAAATGTGCCACTTGATTTATAAGGTGGAAAAAGTCAGGCGGTCTGAAAATCCGGAATGGCTGATTTGTCGTGCAGATGGGTTGCGGGGGGGACTCGTCGTGTGGCGTGTAAGGAATTATCGCCGTGTTATTTTAAAAAATCTCGGAGGTTTTTCGAAATTGCGGCCTTCCGGATGAAAATAGAACGGCCGGCGGTGGAACCGGGTGTATGGGGCTGGTGTATACCGGTTTCCTGTTTTTTTCCGGTCGGTTCGCGATGCCGGCCTTTACGGACGGATGTCGATAAGGTACGTCCCTTTTCGCGTGTTTCGGCAGGCTGATTTCAACAGGATTTTTTTTGAGAAAAAAAAAGTCGTATATTTGCAATATTTTACGCAAAGCTGTGTTTGTTAATATAGGAAAGTTTGCACAGAGAGATTAATAGTTGTGTCGTAATGAACGAAATGATTGATAAACTATCGGATAAATGCAATCCAAAGCAGACGTATGATGCGATGAATGGCTTTCAGCGTTTTATCAAGCGTCGGGCTGATATAATAGGGGCGTTGATTGGGCTGGTGCTTCTGTCGCCTGTGTTTTTGATAGTGACTCTCATGCTGAAATGGCAGG
>CATXZX010000265.1 GCA_958404085.1 uncultured Prevotellaceae bacterium
GTCTTTGGGAAAGATGAAACGACCGGAACAGAAATTGGTAGGGTTCGCACTCGAGACAAACGACGAACAGACGAATGCGGCCGAAAAATTGCGGAAAAAGAATCTTGACTTTATTGTTCTGAATTCGTTGAATGATGAAGGCGCCGGCTTCCAGCACGACACGAACAAAATTTCTATCATAACGCCCGATAATAAGGTGACGGAATACCCGCTGAAGAGTAAAGCGGAAGTTGCCAAGGATATTATAGACCGACTATGCAACCTGTCAGATTGATCCGTATATGCTGCTTGTTCTTGTCGATTGGGGTGGGCAAGTCATTCGGCCAGGAGCTGAATGCCACGGTATCTGTTAATACGCAACAGGTCAAGGTGACGAGTCAGAGTGTGTTCGACAATTTAAAGAATACATTGACTGAGTTTATCAATGACCGGAAGTGGACAAATCTGCAATATCAGCCCAATGAACGCATCCGTTGCTCCTTCAGTTTTACCATCAGTGAGTACGATCCGGGTGCGAATACGATGGGAGGTTCATTGATTGTGCAGAGCATGCGTCCCGTTTACAACTCCACTTATATGACAACGACGTTCAATTTCAAAGATGCGAGTTGCGACTTTACGTTTTTGGAATTCGACAAATTGGAATTCCGCCCCGACCAGATAGACAATGCGTTGACAGCACTCGTTGCCTATTACGTGTATTTGATTATCGGGCTGGACATGGATACGATGGCGCCCGAGGGAGGAACGGACATGCTTCAGACGGCTCTTTCGATTGTGAACAACGCGCAAGGGCTTAATGCCAAAGGTTGGAAACCTTTCGAAAATGACAGAAACCGCTTTGCCATTATCAACGACTACCTGGACGGGAGCATGGCACCGTTTCGGAAATTGCAATACAAGTACTATCGCGAAGGGCTCGACCTGATGGCCGAAAACAGCGAACGGGCACGGGCTAACATCACCGAGGCTCTGAATTTGTTGAAAGAAGCGCATAGTAATAAACCGCTTTGTCCTTTGCCGCAAATCTTTACTGAATACAAGCGGGACGAACTGGTCAATATTTATCACGGAAAGGGATTGCAGCAGGAAAAAGAGAAGTTAAAGGAAATGCTTGTCAGCATCAACGCCTCTCAGAATTCCTATTGGTCCAAACTTGCTAAATGATTTTAGGCTATGTTAGAACGGTTACGAATCAAAAATTATGTGTTGATAGATTCTCTCGACATACAATTCTATCAGGGCTTTTCGGTTATAACAGGCGAGACCGGAGCCGGAAAAAGTATCCTGCTCGGAGCGCTTGGGCTCCTGTTGGGAAATAAGGGAGATGCAAAGGTAATCAAGCAGGGAGAACAGCGTTGCATGGTCGAGGGCTGTTTCTTTATCGAACAGGCCGATTCTTTTATTCCTTTTTTTGAGAAATACGACCTTGACTTTGACGGAAAAGAATGTATAATCCGCCGCGAAATGTCTGCAACCGGAAAGAGCCGCTCTTTTGTGAACGATACGCCGGTCACGATGGCCTGTCTGAAGGAATTGGGAGGAAAATTGATCGATATACATTCCCAGCATAAGAATCTCTTGTTGAATGAGTCTGAATTTAAACTGATGGTGTTGGACATTGTAGCCCGTACCGAAGGATTGGCCGCCGAATACGCTGCGATATACAGAAAGTACCGGGATACGAATGTACGGATAGTGAATCTTATGTCCGACCTGGAACGGGCGCAGGACGAACGCGATTACATTCAGTTCCAGCTTAATCAGCTTAAGGAATGCAATTTGCAAGACGGTGAGCAGGAAATGCTGGAAAATGAGGTCTCTATGCTCGGTAATGTGGAAGAAATCAAACAGATTTATTTTGATATTGACACTTTGCTCAATGGCAATGAAACGAATGTGGTGAACAGTCTGAAGTCCTGTTGCTCGCAATTGCAACGCCTGCAACGTATCGCCCCCCAAGCCGATGACCTTTATAACCGGATGGAAAGCCTGCATGTCGAACTGAAGGATATTGCGCAGGAAGTCACATCCAATTTAGAGACTATCGATTATGATCCGCACCGCCTGGAAGAGGCCGAATCGCGATTGAACACTATTTATGACTTGCAGCATAAACATCATGTCGCGAGTGTAGCGGAACTTCTTGACATCCAAGATAAATTGCAGAAAGAATTACAGCAAATAGAGTTGGGACAAGACGATATTCAGGTTCTAAGGAAACAGAATGAGGAACTATACCAAAAGATTCTTGCCATGTCGGCGGAGTTGTCTGAAAAACGCCGTCAGGCTGCGGAGCAGATCGAACAGAAAATGGTCGGCCATCTGAAGCAGTTAGGCATGCCTCATGTCCAGTTCCGTTTTCAGTTCGATCCAGTTGCAGAACCCGGTGTCCATGGTTCGGACCGTGTCACCATCCTGTTCAGCAGCAATAAGAACATGCCGTTGCAAGACCTTTCCCAAATAGCTTCCGGCGGTGAGATTGCCCGTGTCATGTTGTCTCTCAAGGCTCTTATCTCGCAAAATATATTAATGCCGACGCTTGTTTTCGACGAAATAGATACCGGTGTGTCGGGAAGCGTTGCCGAAAAAATGGCCGTACTCATGAAAGAAATCGCACAGGGAAGCCGTCAGGTTATCTGCATCACGCATCTGCCCCAGATAGCCGCGTTGGGCATGCACCACTATCGTGTATACAAAAAAGAACATGACAGTACTACTGTCAGCACTATTTCCGAACTTTCTCCCGAAGAGCGTGTTCAGGAAGTGGCCCACATGTTGAGCGGCTCCGAGCTGACACAGGCTGCCATAACCAATGCAAAAGAACTATTGAAGCAATCCTAATTATATGAGAAAAGCATTTTATTTATCACTATTGACATTCTTCTTTGCATATTCCGTACAGGCAAATGTATCTAAAGATGTGTCGAAAGCGGACAAAGCCGTTATCGGAATTGTTACGTACGATAAGGACGGAAAACTATTGCGTAGCGGAAACGGTTTCTTCATCCAAGATAACGGGACGGCCATATCCGGATATGCGCTTTTCAAAGGCGCCGTACGCGCCGAAGCCATCGATGCGCGCGGAAAGAAATATCCCGTGGAATACGTAATGGGTGTGCATGATATGTATGACCTCATCAAAATCCGCGTCCGCTGCGACAAACCCTCTTTCCTGTCCATGGCAAAGACTGCGGTCGAGGTCGGGGGAACCTACTATATACTCCCTTCGATGGCCCCTAAGGCCGTGGCGACAGAGACTACGCTCGATAGTATCGAGAACATCGAGGGCGGGTCTTATTATGCCCTTCACACAAAGTATAAGGTGTCCGATGCGTCCTGTCCTGTCACAAACAGCAAGGGGGAACTCGTCGGTATCATCCAGCGCAGCAGTGATACGACGTCGAATACGTTTGCCATTAGTGCCAACATAGCCGAGGAATTGTCCATCAAAGCCGTATCTGCCACCAACTCCGCTTTGCGGGCACTCTCTCTGCCGGTATCTTTACCCGAAGAACAGAAGGAAGCACTCAGCTATCTCTATCTATTGCAGCAAAACAAGGCCGATTCCGTGCGCTACCTTCAGGCGTTGAACCAATTTATTGTCAATTTCGACAAAGCGCCCGACGGCTACATCGAACGGGCGCGCTACTACGCATCCCTGAAGCAGTACGCCCTTTGCGAGGCTGACCTTGAAGAAGCTCTTAAGAAAGAAGGCGATAAAGCCTCGGTCCACTATGCCAAGAGCAAGATCGTATATCAGAAGAACCTTTACGACCCGTCTTCCGACTACAAGGACTGGACCTTGCAACTGGCCCTTCGCGAGGCCGAAAATGCCTATTCCGTAAACCCGCTGCCGCTGTATAAATTGATGCAGGCCGATTGCTATTACGGCATGAAGGAATACGAACGGGCTTATCAGTGTTACGATACGGTCAATGCCTCTTCGT
>CATXZX010000266.1 GCA_958404085.1 uncultured Prevotellaceae bacterium
GCATCCTGAAGAATACGCACTTTTTCGGGAGTTATATCGCCCAGAATACGGACGGCAAGGCCCGGTCCCGGGAACGGATGGCGCGTAATGAGGTGCTCGGGCATGCCCAACTGGCGGCCGACACGGCGTACCTCGTCCTTAAAAAGCCACTTGAGAGGCTCACAAAGTTTCAAGTGCATTTTTTCGGGCAGTCCGCCCACGTTGTGATGGCTTTTTATCACCTTTCCGGTTATGTTCAGGCTCTCGATGCGGTCCGGGTAAATCGTTCCCTGGGCCAGCCATTTTGCATCCGTTATCTTGTGCGCCTCCGCATCGAATACGTCGATGAATCCCTTGCCTATGATTTTACGCTTCTTCTCGGGTTCGGTCACTCCGGCCAGTTCGCTGAAGAATTTTTCCGAGGCATCGACGCCCACCACGTTCAGTCCGAGGCATTCATAATCGTGCAAAACGTTCTTGAACTCGTTCTTGCGAAGCATACCGTGGTCCACGAAGATACAGGTCAGCCTGTTGCCGATGGCACGGTTGAGCAACACAGCCGCAACCGATGAATCGACACCGCCGCTCAGGCCCAGAATGACGCGGTCGTCACCCAGCTGGGCTTTCAGTTCGGCCACCGTGGTATCGACAAACGAGGCAGCGCTCCAGTCCTGGCGGCTGCCGCAAATATCGACCACGAAGTTTTTCAACAACAGTGTACCCTGTACGGAGTGGAACACCTCGGGATGGAACTGGACGCCCCACAGTTTTTCGCCGACGGCCTGGTATGCCGCATACTTCACCTTGTCGGTAGAAGCGATTACCTGGAAATCGTCGGGAATAGCCGTGATTGTATCGCCGTGGCTCATCCAGACCTGCGAATTTTGGTCGAAATGGCTGAACAGCGGGTTCTGGTTGTCGAAACTCTTCAGGTTGGCACGCCCGTACTCGCGGCTTCCGGCCGGTTCTACGCGGCCTCCGTAAAGCTGGGCCATATACTGTGCGCCATAGCAGATACCCAAAATCGGATACTTGCCACGTATTTGCGACAAATCGACTTTAAAAGCCTCGGGGTCGTACACGCTATAAGGCGAACCGCTCAGAATCACGCCAATGACAGACGGATCGTCGTGAGGAAACTTATTATACGGCAGAATCTCGCAGAAGGTATCGAGCTCGCGGACACGCCGGCCTATCAGCTGCGTGGTCTGCGAACCAAAATCCAAGATTATTATTTTCTGTTGCATCTGTTATGTTTTTTAGCTCTTGAGGGGCAAAGTTACAACAAAAAAACGGAATACGGAAAGTCCGGGTAACAGTTTTGATTTACAGGGTATTTCGCCGCCTGCCGGATTCCGCTTGCCGTGTCGTTCCGAAGGGCTCCGGGAAACACCGTAATCCACGAACCGGCGCCGACCGGCAGGCGGAAGCCGTACCCGGGGCCTTGTAATTTGAATCAAGTGGCCCGGATTTCAAAAAACAAGGCCCGGACGGCGTACTCCCTGCGCCCAGGGCGGGCTTTTCTGTGGTCTGTACATGCATCCGGACACCGACATGTTCCACCAAGGGCACTGTGCCGGCCGGCGTCTACGGCCTATCCTGTAAGAAAACGGTACGTCGCATCACTCCCCAGGGACTTCCGCATGTAACCGGCCTACTTACGAAAGCGCACGTCCCTTACAGATATACAGTTTTTTAATCCGATTTCTTCCATAATCGGTTATTTTCTTTACCTTTGCCAACACAAAAACATACTATACAAGACCCAATGAATGCAAGAATCCTCCTCGCCCTACTCCTGGCCGTGTTTCTGAACTCCGCCGCAGAGGCAAAGAAAAAAGAACGCACGATAGAGCGTCCCCGCATGGGGTGGCGCAATACGCCATCCCTGGAAATAGACCGCATCGTTCTGTCGGATACGGCAACGGTACTGTGGTTCGATGTATTCAATACGGGTTACGAAACCTTCCGTATCGGCAAAGACGCCTGCATCCGAGTGGGCGACAAGAATATGGCCCTGAAAAGTGCGACGGGTATCGTACTCGATAAGGATACACCCCTGCCCGAGGAGGAAAAAGTGTCTTTCCGCCTTGTATTTCCGCCCATAGACCGACGGACGGAACTGCTGGATTTCAGAGAAAGTGCGAGCGGATGGAAACTGTTCGACATCGACCTGACGGGAAAGCGGTACAGAGACGAATTTCCCGAGGGGCTTCCCGACGAGGTGAAACAACTGCGTACAGACCGCGACGCACCGCTTCCCGAACCATTCCTGACAACGGACACCACGACGGTGCGCGTCCATATACTCGGCTATCCGCGTTACCGCGAAACCATGGGGAAAAAAATGTATCTCTACGTAAACACGTTCTTCCCGGCCGAACAACGCGAATACATTGCGCAGATTTCCGACGAAGGTATAGCCGAATTTACCTTTCCGCAATATGCCACTTCGAAATGTATGCCTGTGATAAACTCCGGTAGCAGCCCATGCGGTCCCGGTAGTGCATGGACCAAGCCCGGCGAGACGGCCGAAATTTATTTCAATCCATCACGCGGTGTTCTGTATGATACGCAGGAACATTACCAACAGCGCATTCCGAGTAAACAACACCAGGGATATTTCAAAGGACACTATGCCGTACTGAATACGCTGGACCAGGAAGATTATATAGGACTGGAATACGATATAAATTTGGATTCCGGAGATTTTGCCGACTACCGGATGACGGCAGACGAATATGTCGCCCACGTGGCAAGACGCTATGCGGAGGTAAAGGCCGGCATCGAAGCGTATGACGGATTGCCGCGGATGCTTCGGGAACTGCATACCATACAATTGCAATTGACAGCCGTGGAAGCCATCTTCTATGCCGGTGATTTGCTTACACACAACTATCGTGTTGTTCACAAGGCACGGGACCGCAGCCAGCCGATTGACTACGCACCGCCCGCTCTGCGTCCCGAGCATTACGCCTTCCTGCAGTCGCTGCCCCTCAATACGCCCTACATCGTATACAGCGGACTGGAGATTGCCGCCTATACGAACAAAAAACTTTTTAATTCCACGGCCATCCATCTGCTTACGGCCGATACGTGCGGCTTCTTGCCCGAAATGGACAAAGTGGCCCACCTTCCCGCACAAATCCGGGACGGGCATCCGCTTACCGCCGCACAGGAACAGACTTTGGCCTCACTCCGCTATCCGCTCTTTGCAGATGTGTGCCACGGACTGCAGGCCGAAATATCCGCACAACTGGCAAAAGCGGCCGCCAAAAAGGGATATACGCTGTGCGAAGTTCCCGATGTACCGGCCGACAGCCTCTTTGCCGCCATAGCAGCCCGCTATCGGGGAAAAGCCGTATTGGTGGACTTCTGGGCAACATGGTGCGGCCCCTGCAAGGCGACCATCCGCGAAATGGAGCCACTGAAGCGTAACGTGGGTACCGACGAAGGATTGCAATTCGTCTACCTGGTCGGAGCCAGCTCGCCCGAGACCACTTGGCGCACGGCGGCGGCCGACATCAGCGGCCACCACTATCGCCTGACAAAGGAGCAATGGAACACGGTAACCGACCAGTTCGGCATTGCCTACATACCTTCTTACGTACTTATCCGCCCCGACGGTAGCTTCACCCGCATAAAAGACACGCACGAGGCCGAAAAGCTGATGAAACTCCTGCGTGAGGCACAGAAGAAATAAGAAAAACGTATTTTACAACGGGCTGCAACCGACCGGAAGCAACGTTTTCAGAAATTCATCGGCCATAGCCAGTGATTCCTGCTTTCCGACATCCAACAGACGGAGATTCTCATCCAGTTTCCCGTAGATCGGATAATCGCGGCAGACCGTCAGATAAAAATCCATCACCGAAAAACGGTCGGGCCAGTCAGTCATGAGCCGCAACAGACCGGGCGATACCGTATGAATGCCCGAAAAAGCGTAT
>CATXZX010000267.1 GCA_958404085.1 uncultured Prevotellaceae bacterium
TTCCCGCTTCCTCGTCCTTCAGCTGTTGCCGGACTAATCGTTGAAGAAGCCTTGACGTTTCCCTCAGCTTCGCGATGTAGGGAGAGTGCTGGAGGTCATATTCTATGCTTGGCGGTATTTCCTGCGGCCTGCGCACGTAGATTGGGCAACGTGCATGCAAGTTGTTGTTTTGCAACTCACGCACTGCGTCTTTTGTCATTTGGTCTTGCTGCAACTGCGCCTCACGCTCAAACATCCTTTCTTGGGCCATTTCCTCCAGGAGGCGATTCACGTTTTTCACGCCGTCTTCAGAGACTTTGCAGTCCAGGTCCTCTGTCGGAAGCTCAAAAACCGCCGGGTCATACCCGAGTGCAGCGATTTTTCTCTTGTCGGGATTTTCTGTTTCCACGACTTCCACCATTTTTGAGGCATCGGTCTCGGGGGCGTCTTCTTCTGAATGGGGGTGGTGCAAAGGGAAGGGGAGACAACCCGACTCTTCGGGTTCGTCTTCTTCTAAGAGCTCTTCCTTATCCCTTTTGACAATCTGAAAGATTGCAGAAGAAATCGCCTCGCGATTATCAATATCAGTATTTTCCGGAGAGCTGTTCGAGTCCGGCGTGAGAGCCAGTTCATCCACATTCGCGTCCCCCTTGTAATCGCCTCCTGAATTGCGCCTCTGTTCCATCAGGTCGTCGAGCAGCTTATCACCTTCGTTGCCACCCAAATCCCCGGTTCCGTTATTGTCCGGCGTCCTTTCGCCGCCTTCTGCAGACTCGCCATCGTCTTCCCACGAGCCGTTTTCATCATCATCGCAATCGGCTCTGAAAAGCCGCTTGAAGTAAGGCCACATGTGACACAACAGCTCGTTCATGTTGTAAATACGGTCTGCCAGATTTTGTTCGCTCATGTATTTATCCACAAATATAAGACCCTTCGCTATATCAATAAACAGAGGTTCTTTGATTGTAGCATCCACATCTTCTATTGGGAAAATTTTCCTGATAACATAAGCGAAATATACCCTATAGAAGAGACTAAGCTCCATAGACGCTATGCTCGCATCGTCCATAATGCCGGCTGCGGATTTTATCTTCTCAATGGCGTGGTCTATGTACCCGGCGTCAACACGTTCAGGACGAAGCTGCCGTACACGCCTTGCCAACGTTCCGGGAAAATTCTTAGCGAACCGCTCATCTACATATCCGTCTTCAAGCCGATTGTACAATTCTTTTATCAAGCCAACAAAGGTCTGCTTTTCAGCCCGACATCTGTTTTCGCTCAGAAACTGTATAATCTCGGCTTGGGCGGGGGAGGAGGGGTGGTAAGGAAACCACTTCCCTTCGAGCAGCATTTTAAAGTAAAGAACTTGGATGCGGGGGGAGGTATAGAGCACATGACTCAGCTCATGCGCCAAGAGGGCTTCGTACAACTGAAGTTTATTCTCTCGCGTGCGTTCGCCTTTTTCCGGATTTCCTCCCACATATTTTACGTAATCGCAGTCGTAGTTTATGGTTATCGTCGTCCCATCCGTCCATGCAGGAGCCGAATCTTCTGATGCTGACTGAATAAGCCGCAAGGCATATTTCCCGGCCCTCTTCTCATTGACCGAATGGGTAACCGACGATATATAAAACAAAAACTTGCGATAAAGCGTCTGCGACGCAAAAAACTCCGCGTCTGTTATGCTGGATTTGATTCTTTCTTTTTTTTCTACAAAAGCGGCATCCATTTTCCCCTCCTTTACGTATCCTCTGAAAAACGGGTGTCCAGGGCTGCGCGAAGCACATCCCGCCTTTCATTGTCGTGGCCGGCCTTATTCACAACGGTCTTCAATCCCGCCTTGTAGGCAGAGCCCTTGTTCCCGCCGATTCGCAGCACTTTATATGCCTGGGCCCACGCAATGAGGGACCTCATTCCGATTTCGGCGGTAATGGAGTACTTCTCTGCCTCTGCTCGCATGACCTCTATCGTTTGCAGCATTAGCCTTAGCGTTGCCGTCGCATCGTCAAGTCCGGAAATCTTTACGACTCGTTCCAAAATCTGCTCCTTGTTAGGCATCTGTACATACTCTACTATCTTGAATCTGTCGTTTATTGCCTCATTTATATCACGGCAACCCTGATAGCCGAAGTTTGTAGTAGCCACAATGACGCAATCCTTATGCCTTCGTACAATCTCGCCCGTAGAGAGGACAACTTTACCGTATGTATCGAGCAGTCCGTTGAGACAGGTAAGAACTCCCGGATGAACGACCTGCGTTATCTCCTGCAATTCTACCAGCCAACCGTTTCGCACTGCACGTATCAGCGGCGATTCAACATACACCAACGGGGGAGTGCCATCAGACGTAGTACTGGTCGCCTTTATGAGCGCCCCGTATTCGTCTATTATGCGATTGCTCCATTCGTTAAGAGCCGAATGCACCCCCGGTGCATATCCGCTTTCTTTGTCCATGTCAGAGCCCGTCATCGCTTTATATGCGGCTTTAGGGTCGTAGCATACGCTCCAGATGTCGGGGAGTCCAAGAACCGTTGCGATGTTATCTCTGGTCATACCGCCCATTTCCATAAGCCGGTCGTAGCGAGCCAACACTTCGGCAGAAGTTCTGCTCCTATCGATGCCATCGACGTTCGGCGTCCACTGTCCGAGGATGTCTTCCTCGGTGGTTCCCGCAGAGCATAACTGCTTTACTGCCGGCAAGCGCAAACCGGCGGCAAACGCATTTGCCGCTTCGCTCTTTCCGGTTCCAGCAGGGCCGGTAAGCATTATGTTTTTTACCGGGTCCACATCGCCGCTCGTCGCTTTTACTATAGCGCAGTCTTCAATTACGAATTCCGGCAATATATACCACTCGGGTATCTGCCAAAGATATTTCTCCTCTTCCGCAGAAAACCGCCTGTCGGGGTCGAGCGCATAGCGACCGGAAAATTCAGAGTTCTCCAGTCTTCTGTCAGGTCCCAATGTCTCATCAATGGGGAAAGCCAGGGGAGAGCTTCCAAAATATTCGCCGCAGGTATAGTTCTTTTCCATATTCTGCCGCGACAAATCCAGCGCTTGTATGAGTATCGAATCATCCTTCTTGCCTGCATCTCCGCGAGAGAAAAGCGTGTTTAAAAGCAAGCGCTTTTTAACGTTGTCCGTTGCTACCGCAAAGAGGTCCAGGAGCTTTCCGTCATCTTCCGTGTCGTTGTCAATTCGGGCCTTATAGGATTTCCACCTCACCTCAAGCTGACTGTATATGTCCTCGTATACCTGTGCAAATTCCGTATCTTCGAGCATTGCCGGCATAAGCGCAAGGAAAAAGGCTTCCGCCAAACTTCCATTGCTCTGTGCGGTCTCCAGTGTTGCGGCAGTTCCCTTTGCATCAATGTTTCCTTTACTACTGGAATCAGTATAGAAGCAACCGGCTTCACAGGAATGCTCTTGCTCGCTTTCGTTGGTTATGCTTACCACCGTAAGGGTTTCGGGATTTCCATCGTCAATAGCACGGGGATAGGGTTCGATTTCAGCTCCGTAGATGCGGCGGCGCCGCCTCGCGAATGTAAATCGACCCATTTGTCCTCTTCTCCGCAGCATGGTTATCAGCTGTGGGGAAACATCCTTTATTTTTTCAAGCTGTTTTCGGTAAGTTGCATTGGCATACCGATAGATTGCCATAGCGATGGGGCCGCTTATAGTGGTTTTATAACCAACGCTGTGTGTTGCCATGCTATTGATAATCGCCTGGGCGCTTTCATCTGCATATTTTGACCGCGCATTTCTGCGCAGCGCATCTACCGGAAAGAGGGCCGACAGGAGTTCTACGTTTTTTGCGGGGTATATCATCTCCTGTATTGTTATCAATATCTGTGCTCCTTTTTTTGTCATCTTATTTCTCCTTTCTATCTTTCGCTAATAATT
>CATXZX010000268.1 GCA_958404085.1 uncultured Prevotellaceae bacterium
AAATCTGGACGGCTATCTTTTTATGGACTACCCGCTATCGCGGACGGTTGTACCTAATTGAAAAAAGCACGGAGGTTTTTTGTACGGCGAGGCCCGTCGTTACGGCCGCACCTCGGCTGCGTCGGGATAAGGACGTATCTCGACGGCATGAAGGTCGGCTCCGTTGGCTGTCTGGCGCAGTCCGAATACCAGTACGTTCTTCTGCTGACCGAAGCGAAGCCAGCATTCGGGCAGGAAGAACTCCCGTTGTTGCCCGGCTTCCCAGTGGCGGCCTATGTTGTGTCCGTTGAGGTACATATAGCCGTTTCCCGAAGCATTGATGCAGGCCATCCACGGAACCCATACTGCGGGGTCGGCTTCGGGCAGCCGGAATTCGATTCGGTACCAGGTAAACAGTCCGTCGGGTGTGGCCTTGGGCTGTACGCCGTTGCCCTTGCGGGGAATTTCGCCGTTCGTGTCGAGTGCCGTTTTCCGCCATCCTTTGGCCGGATAATCGGGCGCGGTCCATCCCAGCGTCACACCGGCCGCGTCGACCGCGTATTCCCATTGCAACGGATGCGTCAGGTCCGACTCCGTCAGCGACAGTCCGGCCTGCCGGATGCCGGCCGGTTCCTCCATCGGCACATAGCCGTGGGCGTGGCCGAGGTTTTCGTAGACGACCAGAATCTCGTTTGTTCCTTTCCGTAGCAGCCCGGCCACGTCGAAACGGTTATCGTACTCGTCCGGACGGATGCGTTCGAAACAGTTGCGTGTAGTCCACGACTGAGCATCGGCCCGGTCGGGGAAAAGGCGTCGGGCCGGTTTGCCGTTTACGGTGACGGAGACAATGTCGCGGGTGTACATGTTGAAAAGCAGGTAACGCTCGTCGGCCGCCTGTTGCGCCGTGAGTGTCACGCGGCTGCGGTACAGGCTGTAACGGAAGTCGTTTACGCCGAGGTCGGAGAGCGATACGAGGCGGAGCAAAGATTTCCAAGCAGCTTTACCCGAAGGGTCTTCGCATTTCAGGGCCTCGGCTATGCGCACGGCCTTCGGCAACGTGGCCGGACGGACGATGCGGGGTTGCTGGCGGGGCCACCACGTTCCTTTTTCGGGACCCTCTCCGGCCGGAATCACCAGCACTTTGGCGCCCAGCGGCGGGAGGTCGTAGTCCAGCGTAAGGGGGTCGATGGTCAGAGAGTCGGCCGTGTCCTCTTCCTGTGCCTTGACGAGAATCTTCTGTCCGTTCTGGTCGATGTTGTACATCGGGGCGGACGGACGGACCATGCGGCCGGGCTTGAGCCGGACGCTCCCTTTCAGCGGGGTCTTGGCATCGGTGTTGTGCAGAAACACGAAACGCGTTCCGTCGGCTGCGATGCGTATGCCGCCGAACAGCGCTTTGGGCGCTCCTTCCAGCTCGCAGGGGCCGCCGGTGGTGCGCGTCAGGCTCGTTTCGTAGTGGCGGATGAAATCGCCTATCCCCTTTGCCTCCAGGTATTTGTCGCCGCGGGCACCGCTTTCGCGCAGGGCGGCATTATAGTCGTAGCTGGTGGTCATGCCGCGTGCGCCCCAGCCGGCGAAGTGCGTTCCGCCGAAAAACATGTAGTAGTTGATTCCGGTGGCGCCGCCGAGCATCGACATCAGCCCCACGGCCTTGAAGTGGCGGTAGTCCGAATAATGGTTTTCGCTCAGTCCGCCGGTGACCAGGGAGAACCATCCGCCCTGCAACTCGGTGACGTAGCCGGGCGCATCGGGCTGCCGTTTACGCAGGCTCATGAGGCGATGGGCGCAGCTGGGCGCATCGGAGAGGCCCACGTAGCAGTTTTCACAATCGAATACCTGCGAAAGCTCCTTATCGTCGCTCCCGCGGCATTCGCGGGTGAGGCAGGTGAAAACAGGTACGTCGAAACCGTTGCGGCGTACCGAACGGTAGAGTTCTTTCAGGAACTTTTCCTTATTGTCGGCCCCGTGCGAGTTGTATTCGTTCTCTATTTGTATCATGATGATACCCTTTTCGCCTTTGGCTTTGCGGGTCAGCTGTTCGCCGGCCAGTTCCTTGCACACGGCGTCGAACCAATGGATACACCAGCGTATGTGCGTATTGTCGGCGCTGCGCAGCCAGAAACCCTTCGTATCGGCGGGACGGAACCTGGCCAGCCAGCGCGGATAGGCACCGCCCGAAAATTCGGCACAGATGAAGGGTCCGGGCCTCACGATGGTATACAGTCCGAATTCCTCGTGAGCTATTTTCAGCCAGCGCCGCAGGTCGGAAAAGTCGAATTTAGACGTGTCGTCCGGACCGGCAGGCATTTCCCGTTCGTGCCAGTTCCAGGGGACATAGGTCTCCACGGTGTTGAAACCGGCCTCCTTGATGGCCCGGAAACGGTCGCGCCACAACGGTTCGGGGCAACGGAAATAATGGAAGGCGGCACTGTATACGAAAATGTCTTTGCCCTCGATTGTCATACAAGACCCGTCGTAACGGATGCGGTCGGGTTTCGCGAAATCTTTGGCCTGCAACGTACCGCAAAGCAGCATGCCGAGCAGCAGACAGGCTCTTGTCAACCAATCAGTTCTTTTCATTGTATCTGTTTTTATCCTGTTTCCGCTAAAAAGCGGGCGGCCATGCAACCGGAACCGTTGCGGAGATGCCGCCTTGAAGGGGTAAAGATAAGAAAATAAACCGGAACGGAACGCTCCGGGGCACAGGTTTTGGAAAAGTGTTGACTCGAATCAACGCCGGAAGCCCTGTCGGTCAGTTCGACTTGCTTTTCGGCTCGTATTTCTCCGTGATTTTTTGGAGCGTCTCCACCATGCTCTTTTGCCACGGGCCTATTTTCCGGGCTATTTCCGCGGTCATGGCAGGGGTCAGGGCTTTCATTTTCTTTCCGACCGGCGTACGGTAGAAAGCATTGATTTGCTTGATGTCATCGAGCGTGTAGAATTTCTTCAGCGCGGGCAAGATAACTGTTGTCATGAAGTTCTGCATTTCCTGTTGCATGGCCGTGGCCAGTTCTTCGGCACATTTTTCGTCCATGTCCGGCGTCTGGGCCTTGAAGGTCTGCAGAAAGAGGTCGCGCATGCCTTCCAGTTGTGGGCCCATGCCGGCGGATTCGATGTATTCGTGCCAGATGGCAGCTTCTTCCTCACTCATTTTTTCCGCGGTCTGGGCCTGGATGCTGGTGAAGTATGTCATGATACACACCAGTGTACAAATGATTTTTTTCATAAAAAGCGTATTTTAGTCGTTTAGGAGTGCAAGATACGATTTTCTCTGCTGATGCCGAATACATTGTACAGTTTTTTCTGAAAAACGGCGGCAACAGGGGACACGTGCGGGGCGGTATGGCCGACCAACGCCGTGCTATTTGAAAAAAGGTCCGAGCTATTTTCAAATAGCACGGCGTTGGTCCGAAACAGTACGGCCCGGTTTTTTTCTTTCCCGGCGGACGGAAAAAACGTTTCGGATGCAATCCGATAAATCCCGTCGAATCTTATGGTTATCTCAAAGATTATGTCTATCTTCGCGAATAGAAACCACGGTTGCGGAAACCGCGGTTGTTATATCGCGTAGAATAAATGAAATTCTTTGACCGAAAAGAGGAAATTGCAACCCTGCGTAAAATCAGGGATAACGCCGAAAAGAGTGCCCAGTTCACGGTTCTTACCGGACGACGTCGGATTGGCAAGACCTTGCTTGTCCTGAAAGCATACGAAGAAAAGCCGTTCCTCTATTTTTTTGTAGGCAGAAAGGCCGAAAAATTGTTGTGTGAAGAGTTCCGGCAGGAAGTGGAAAACAAATTGAATGTCAAATTAGGAGGTACTCCTTCGGGATTCGCTGAATTGTTTGACTATCTGATGCAATTATCCAAACGACAGAGTCTGACTCTCTTTATCGAT
>CATXZX010000269.1 GCA_958404085.1 uncultured Prevotellaceae bacterium
CAGGACCCCGGTCCTGAATTGCACGGATTTATGTGCAAGTGATTCATTATGTTAAACTTTAAATTAAAAAATCATGGCAGAATTTAATTCTTATTTGTTGGGCAAGGTTACCAAATCGGTAGGTAATATTACGTTGGTTTACACCAAACGTAAAAATATCGCGAAAGCGAAAGTGTTTAAACGGAAAGACAATCCTACGCCGGAAATTCTGGAGCAACGGGCAAAAATGAAGACTCTGGTGCAGTTCGGCAGGCGTATATTGCCTGTTGTCCGTAAAGGTTTTGCCGGAGTAGGGCGTGGTACGGCATTCAATGCCTTTGTCGCGCTCAATATGGATAAAGTATCGTTCGGTGCCGGTTCGGTGGCAACGATAGATTACGGGCGGCTGTTGCTGGCTTCCGGTTTGCAGCGGGTGCGTATCGTTGCTTTGAATAATCGCGGTGTGGCGGGCGAAACGGAATATGCCTTACCTGAAGAGTGGGAAGCGTCGAAAGTGGAGGCGTATTGTTTTGCCACTTCCCCCAATGGACGGATGGTGTCGGACAGCATGCATTTAACGGTCTGAAAAAAGAAAGGAAATGGAAGAGGGTATAATGACCGGTAATGCAGCGGGCGGTCTCCGTGCAAGGCCGCCTCCGCCGCTCTTTCCGGTAAGAAAGTCCACCCAATTCTGCATCGTCGGTCGATGAGGCATGCGGAAATGGTTTTGTAGAATGATCTGATTAATTTGAATACCGGTATTCATTCGGTGTGCATCCGGCCCGTTTCTTAAACAGGCGGCACAGGTGCTGCGGATATTGGAATCCCAGGGAATAAGCTATTTGGCTTACCGTATCCTGGGTGCCGGATATACGGTCCTTTGCTACTTCGATTATTTTCTCCTGAATATATTCCTGCGGAGTCTTTCCGGTTTCTTTTTTTAGCATGTCTCCGAAATAATTGGATGAGAGACACAATTTGTCGGCGAAGTGTTTCACCGAAGGGAGTCCGTCCCGCTCGGCGGCGGATCCTTCGAAATACTCGTCCAGCAACTGCTCGAAACGGGTCAGCACATCCCGGTTGCTTTTGCTGCGCGTGATAAACTGCCGTTCGTAAAAACGCATGCAGTAACCGAGCAGTAATTCGATATAGGTAGCAATCAGTGTTTTACTATGTTTGTCTATATCATGCTCCAGTTCTTTCCGTATGATTTTCAGACAATCCAAAATGATAGTCTGTTCCTCCCCGGATACGTGCAACGCTTCGTTGACTTCATACGAGAAAAAGGTGTAGTTCTTTATCGTTTTATTCAATGACGTGCCGCGAAGCAGGTCGGGATGGAAGATGATGCCATAAGCATCGGTTTGTATATGCCCGACTGTCGGCGTCGTCTCTGCTGTTTGTCCGGGAGCGAAACAGACGATGGTCCCTTCTTCGTAATCGTATTTCTGGCGGCCGTACTTGATGTCGCATGCCTTTTCCAGTTTTAAAAACAAGGCATACACTCCGTAATTAAAACGTATGGTGCCCACCGCGCGGGTCGCTTCATTGAGATTGATCACACTGACCAACGGATGCAGGGTTTCAAGACCGTACAAACGGTTGTACTGATCTACATGGTCCAAATAGAGTATCTTATCCATATTCTCTATGTCTTTATTTTTCACTGTACAAAATTAGAGGATGATACGGATAATCCCATAACCCCGATTACAGATAATATAACCCTGGCTACAGATTTATGCCGTTTTTTCCGGAAATCATGTAATTTGGGTTATCATATCTGTAATTCATCTACACTGTATTTTCAGGTATACGCTTAACTTTGTATCAGGAATCTGAAACTCTGAATCAATAAAATCAAATGACAATGAAACGAATATCAACTATTATGATTGCAAGTTTGTTAGTTATGGGAACGACTGCCGTAGCACAGTCCGAGCCGGTTCCCGGGAAAAACGGTAATAAGTATGTGCCTTACGAAGAGCGTACCGGCAACGAGTCCATCGTCTATTTCACGCGTAACCTTAGTGCTGAAGGACTTATCGAAGCATATGAACAGGTAAGTGCGGACATCAAGGGACATACCGGAGTGAAGCTGCATACCGGGGAGCAGAACGGACCGAACATTATCCCGCGGGAATGGGTTAAAGCCCTGTTCCGGAAAGATTTGTCTGATGCCAATATCGTTGAAACCAATACCTATTACGAGGGCGACCGTTATACCACCGAACAACATCGGCGGACATTGGAAGTGAACGGCTGGACATTCTGTCCTGTAGATATTCTGGACGAAGAAGATACCCTGACATTACCTGTTCACGGTGGTAAATGGTTCGGAAAAATGTCAGTAGGCAGCCATACTACCGACTACAACTCCCTGGTGGTGCTTACCCATTTCAAAGGACATACACAAGGCGGTTTCGGCGGAAGCAACAAGAACATCGGTATCGGCTGTGCGGACGGGCGGATCGGAAAGGCCTGGATTCACACTACACCGGGACAGGATAACCAATGGGATATCCGTGAAGAGGAATTCATGGAACGCATGACCGAATCCACAAAGGCTGTCATCGATTACTTCGGCAAGCAAATCACGTATGTCAATGTGATGCGCAACATGTCGGTATCGTGCGATTGCGAGGGGGTGAATGCCGCTCCTGTCGTGACCCCGAATGTCGGTATCCTTTCTTCTACCGATATTCTGGCTTTGGACCAGGCATGCGTGGATTTGGTATATGCCATGACCGAAGCCGAACACCATGATTTGGTGGAACGCATCGAAAGCCGTCACGGGTTACGCCAGTTGTCATACATGAAGGAACTGGGAATGGGCAATGACCGTTACATCCTCATCGACCTGGATAATGGCGGCAAGCGCATTACCGCCGCGGAAGCTGTCAAGGGTCTGAAACCGTTTGTCAAGGAGTAAATGTATTTGAAAAAACATATAAATAGATAAACCATGTCGAAGAATATTCTGATTTTATCGTCCAGTCCCCGTCGTGGCGGCAATTCGGACACGCTTTGCGATGAATTTATGCGCGGAGCCATTGAGAGTGGAAACCAGGTAGAGAAAATTTTCCTGCGCGACAAGAATATACATCCTTGCACGGGGTGCAGCGTATGCAGCCGGTATAAGAAGCCCTGTCCGCAGAAAGACGATGCGGCTGAGGTGATTGAAAAGATGCTTGCGGCAGATGTCATCGTGATGGGAACACCGGTCTATTTCTATGCCATGAGTGCTCAGATGAAAATGATGATAGACCGTTGCTGCGGACCTTATACCGAAATGAAGAATAAGGAGTTCTATTTTATTGCCACGGCTGCCGAAGAGGATGAAACGATTATGGACCGTATCGTTGCCAATTTCATGGGATTTCTCGATTGTCTGGAGAACCCGACGGTAAAGGGAACGCTGTTTTGCGGCGGTGTATGGCATGCGGGAGAAATTAAGGGAAGCCCGAAATTGCAGGAGGCATACGAAATGGGCAGACTGGTATAGGGAAAGGAACGGATTATGACACTTTTACCATCCTGCGGGGGGTGACCGTGGGTGACAATGCCATTATCGCCGCCGGATCGGTGGTGACGAAAGATGTGGCGGCCAATACGGTTGCAGGAGGCGTACCGGCAAGGTATATCCGTGACATTGACAGGAACGAAAAGCCTGATTTTCCTTGTCCGTCTGAAACGGGAACGGTGGATAAAAAAAGTATGGGATAACCTCTGTAATTGGGGTTATACAATCTGTAATCCATCTACCGGGCCTCTTTGCTGGGCGCTGTAACTTTGCGATGTGAAAAGAAAACAAGAAACAGTAATCATTAAAATCACATCGGTTATGAAACGGATAACTTTTTTAACGGCCGCTTTCCTCTGCCTCT
>CATXZX010000270.1 GCA_958404085.1 uncultured Prevotellaceae bacterium
GGCAGTGGGGCGTTGCGTTGCTATGACCATGTGAATACCTACGGCACGTGCCAATTGTGCGATGCGGGCAATCGGGAGTTCGACTTCTTTTCCTGCTGTCATGATCAAATCACCGTATTCATCTATAATAACAACAATATATGGCATAAAACGATGGCCATTTTCCGGATTAAGTTGTCTAAGCCTGAATTTATGATTATAATCCTTGACATTGCGGACACGGGCTTTTTTCAGCAAATCATAGCGGGTATCCATTTCCTGACACAAACTTTTCAATGTCTTTATAACCTTATATACATCCGTAATAATAGGTTCATCGTCATCTCCCGCTATTTTAGCTAAGAAATGTTTTTCTATCGGATTATAAATACTGAATTCTACCTTCTTCGGATCTATCATCACGAACTTCAGTTCTGCAGGATGTTTCTTATATAACAAAGAAGTAATGATGGCATTCAAGCCAACGGATTTACCTTGTCCGGTTGCACCGGCAACTAAAAGATGGGGCATTTTGGCCAAGTCAACCATATATACTTCATTGGTAATAGTTTTACCCAAAGCTATCGGCAAATCGAACGTAGAATCCTGAAACTTCTTGCTGTTCAATATGCTTTCCATTGAAACGATATGGGGATTTTTATTCGGTACCTCAATGCCTATTGTTCCCTTACCTGGAATCGGTGCTATGATACGGATTCCTAACGCACTTAAGCTAAGAGCTATATCATCTTCCAGATTCCGGATTTTAGAGATACGCACTCCTTGCGCAGGTGTTATTTCATACAATGTAATTGTAGGGCCTATCGTTGCTTTTATGCTTGATATCTCAACACCAAAATTATGTAATATCGTCGTAATACGTTCTTTGTTCGCTTTTTGTTCTTCCATATCGATAGACGGCCCCTTGTCATCGTATTTTTTCAACAAGTCCAGGGTTGGATAACGATAATATTCCAAATCCTTCCTCGGATCATAGGGAGGTAAATTCGTTTCCGTAAAAGATGTTTTCGTCGCGTTTACTTCTGGCTTGAACTGTTCTATGATCAATTCAGTTTCTTCTTTATTTACTTTTAACGGTTTGTTTATCGTACCTCTATTATCATTTTCAGAGACATTTGAAACAGAAGAATGTATATTCTCCGCTTGTTCTATCAAATCTTCCTTTATATATTCATCCTGTGTCTCAAACTCTTTTTTGTTGTCGGACAAATCAATACTTATGGGCGATGAATCGACAAATTCGTCTTGCTTTGCATATTTATTCTCCTCTACGACTACATCTTGCTGAAGACAATTAACCGTTTTTTGCCTGGACGGAAGTGAAATGTAAGACTGAGGTCTGAGCATTTTGCGTATAAACAAAATCGTCTCATTACTCAAATAGACTAAATAGCAAATAGCGACAGCCAATAAAACGATAAAAATTCCAGGAGTTCCGATTTGAGATGATAGAAACATACATATATTTTTACCATGCAGGCCTCCAGGAGGAAATGCCATATTCCTTAGGATAGATTCGGGCACAAAGTACGAAAGAGCAACTGAAAACCAAATCATGAGGATGGACAAACTCAGGAACCATTTCCATAACCGCACTTTATAGGCATGCATCAACTTCATACTTGCAAAAACCAGAAAAATGGGAATAAAATAGGCAGCGACACCAAAACATCGGAACATGAAATAATAAGATATTTCCGCTCCCCACGAACCGGCATAATTCTGTATGCCATTTCCGATATTTCTTAATTCGCCAGGACGAGGATCTTCCAATATACTCTGATCTTCGGCTCCAGTTACAAAAAAAGAACTAAATGCAAGTACCATAAAAATTGCGGTAAGCAATAAGATAACACCTGAAAGAAATTTGATAGTTTCGCTTGTCAGGATCTCTTTTACACCACTTGCATTTGTAATTGTTTTCAGGGGTTCATCTTTACTTTTTCTCCTCACCATAGCGAATATTTAGCTGAAACTTTATGCAAAAGTACGGGAAAATCAGTAATAAAGCCGCTGTTTTGTCTTTTTTTTGTACCTTTGTCTTTCAATTTTGCATATGGAAAAGAGTCAGACAGAAATCTACGCGCGTAACACGGTTGAATTTGTTACAGTTACGGTCGAATTCTGTGCTTTTCTGGAACAATCTGCTGGAAAAAGCCGAACAGAATTTGTTGATACATTACTCAAAATACTTCCCCTACTCTACCTAAAAGCATCCTTATTGCCAGAACCACAACCCACGATGCTGTTTGTGGAACAAGCTGTTTCAGAATCAGATTACAATTATATACGCAATGCGGCAAGTTCGGTCATGGGCGAATTTGACGACTATCTGGATGTCTTTGTTGAAGACATGAAATATAGCGATACTCCTATTCGAAAATGTATATCCGAAGACCTGGCAGACATCTATCAAGATTTACGAAATTTCATTGAAGTATACAGACAGGAAAATGAAGAGACTATGCAGATTGCCCTATCTGATGTTGTCGAAAATTTTCAATATTATTGGGGACAGACATTAGTCAATACAATGAGGGCGCTTCATGAAGTAAAATACGGTTTGCTGACAGATAAGGAATAATTTGAATAAATATCTTTTTTATGAAGGTCTTATATTCTATTATGGAAAAAGAAACGATTTCCAAAATGGAAGCCGTTGATTTTTCAGGTCGAATCATCACAATTCAAACAGAAAAAGATACGGATAAAGCCGTATCGTATTTGTCTGCATTCAGAAACTTGGGGCTTGATACGGAAACGCGACCATCATTCAAAAAAGGAGAAACACACAAAGTCGCTTTATTGCAACTATCAACAGAAGATACCTGCTTTTTGTTTCGGTTAAATTACATCGGGATGCCGGATTCATTATTAAGATTGTTGTCCGATCCTCATATCTTGAAGATTGGACTTTCATTACGCGATGACCTACAAGCACTGAAATCGAGAGGCTTGTTCGATATGCTGAATTTTTTAGACTTACAAGACTACGTCTCCAACTTCGGCATCAAGGATCGTAGTTTAAAAAAAATCTACGCCAATTTGTTCGGACAACGAATCTCTAAACGGCAGCAACGATCAAACTGGGAAGCTGAGACCCTAACAGAACAACAAAAAAAATATGCTGCCATAGATGCGTGGGCATGCCTGCAAATCTATAATACGCTTCGACAATTAGCCCCAAAAGATTATCGGCTTGTCGAAGTGAAACCTAAAACTTCTGAACATAAATCATCAAATTAGTATATTCGGTCATGTATAAAAAACTATATCTGAAAAAAGGTAAGGAAGAAAGTCTGAAACGTTTTCATCCATGGGTGTTTTCAGGAGCAATCCACCATGCGGACAATACGCCACAAGAAGGCGAAATAGTAAAGGTTTATTCCTACGATAATAATTTTATAGGTGTAGGACATTACCAAATTGGTTCAATCGCTGTCCGGATCTTATCATTCAAGGATATAGAAATAAACGATTCTTTCTGGAAAAAAAGAATTCGTGCCGCATATCAAATGCGCCTATGTACCCAGATTATATCTCCCGAACATAATACCATATACCGCCTCATTCATGGCGAGGGTGACGAATTGCCAGGACTGATTGTCGATATATATGGTAATACAGCCGTTATGCAGGCCCATAGCGTCGGCATGCATATAAACCGGGAAGTTATAGCAGACGCGTTAATGGAAGCATTAGACGGACAAATCGAAAATATTTATTATAAAAGCGAAACGACTCTTCCATTTAAAGCCGATTTGGATGCAATAAACGAATTCATTCGTGGAGGAACTGCTGATGCTATTGCTATCGTAAACGATTTGCATTTTAAAATCGATTGGCTCAAGGGGCAAAAGACAG
>CATXZX010000271.1 GCA_958404085.1 uncultured Prevotellaceae bacterium
CCGAACTGGCGCGCTGCTGCCGTCCAGCGTCCGAAGCGGAAGGTGGAATGGCACGAAAGGAGACGTTCCATGTCGCTCAGGAGGGCCGTCATGCGACGTCCGTAGCGGCCCAGGCTCAACTCGTCGCGGCGATTGTAGGCATCGGTAAAGCGGTCGCGGAGCGCCAGAAAGTGGTTGCCCAGAACCTGACGGCCCACGTTCACCATATCGAAGAGCTGAGAATCGCGCAGGGTTCCGGAAGCCTCGGCGGCAGCCAGCAATTGTTCCCAGCAACGGAACAAATCGGCATTGGAATAGTTGTACGCCGGATTGGTGGTCCAGTTGCCGTGCCCCGTCAGCGAGGGACGGGCGTTCGTCAGCGTGCCCTGTCCGAGGCGCGCCGTACTTGTGTACACCTTACGGAGCATCTCGGTCCACGCTGCACGCGCCAGGGTGTCGCGGCGGCCCAAGCGGCGGTCGGCCCAGGCCTCCATCCACGCCTCGTCGGTCAAAGCGCCGTTCCAAGCCTTCTCGAACACGTATTCATACATGAGCGGATTGACATCGAGGGCCTCGAGCGTCGAACCCAGTCCGCTGAAATTCGCACCGCCCCGGGCCATGACGTTCTCGATGCGCCGTCCCGTCTCGGCCAGGTTGCCCGCCAGCATCGTATTGCCGCCGAAGTTTCCTAAGTAGCACCACAGGTAGGGCTGACCGAAATAGGACTCGGTCGTCTTCCACACCTCGGTATTTTCGGCAAAGTAGTCGAGCAGGAGCATGCGGCCGCGGGGTACGGAGTTCACGTAGGCATCGATGCGCTCGTTGGTCCAATGGCCGCGGTCGAAGTAGAACAGCCAGGTCATCTGCAACCACGTCGCTTTGGGGTCGCACTGAGTCAGGGTGGAATAGATGGTCCGCCCCACGCGCGCCAGGTACTCGGGTTCCCAGCTGGGCGACTCTATTTCGTTGAACGGGTCGATACCGTAGATATGGTCGGTACCGTAGAGGCGCGTCTGTTCGTCGAGAAACAGTTTCTGGATGCGGGCGAAAAGCGGATCCATGGGGTCGAGGAAGAAACTGCGGTAGTAATCGCGGAAACCGCCCCAGCTGCTCATCTTCGTGATGCGGGCATCGGGATATTTCGTGCGGATGGCTTCGGGCACGTGGCCTGCAAAAGCCGGCAGGACGGGCGTCATGCCCAACTGGCGCTCGCGCTCCACGATGCGGCGCTGGAGGTCAGCCTGATGGGTAAGCCACGAATCGGGCAGGCCGCCCTGAAAACGGTCGAAGTTCGTCATGCGGTGCCACGGCAGGTGGGCAGGTCCGGTGAAATAGTCGCGGATTTCCTTGTCGGGCAGACCCAGTTTGCGCCACACGTTATACCATACGGCTTCCTGGCCCGTAATGGCGAGCGGCTGGTTGATACCTTGCAGGGCCATCCAGTCTATCAGGCGTTCCCAGTCGGGCCACTGCCACCACGTCATCGTATAACCGAACGTACAATAGTTCAGAAAAAAGCGCTTGGCGACGCGTGCGTCCACACGGACTTTGCGCGGAACGGCCGGCATAGCGGCCGGCAGCTGTACGGGGTCGTCCTTATACCACGAAACGGACGTCAGACAGTAATATTTCAGGTAATGGTTGAGGCCTACGGCCATGGAATTGGCAGAATTGCCGCGTATCGTGACGAAGGGTCCCGCCTGTTCCAGCTCGAAGCAGTCGGAACCGCCGGCCGCGGGCAAGTATTCGAAACGCAGACTGTCGGCTATGGAGGGTACGACACGCCGGGCCAGCTGGGCGGCGGCGCGTACCGGACGCGACGCATCGGAAGCCGCTGACGACACGGCCGGAAGGGTCAGTAAAAGAAGGAACACGGCCACGCGCAACACGCGGTATGCCGACCATGGCCGCACACTCTCTCGATAAAGGGTTCTGTCATTTTTCATATTGTGATAAGATGTTTTTTGTTCGCCGAAGGACAAAAATTACCAATCTGCATGCAAATATAACGAAAACCTGGGAGCTATTTCGAAAAAGCTCCCAGGTTTTTCAAATCCGAAGGCCCGCAGGCCCTACCGCCGCGACCCGTCGGCCGTTATTCGATGCGATAGCGCAGGACGGAGATTACCTGTCCCGGGCCGTAGTGAGCGGGGGTGTTCCGGTAATTGAGGCTCAGCACATCCGTTCCACGGGCATTGTTGTAGCGCAGCGCTCCGGTGTATGAGGAAGCGAAGCCCCGGCTCCGTTTCTTCACGCTGAAGCGGACGCCGTCCACCCGGAACCGGCGGGACGCAAACTCCTGGCGTTTGCCGGAAAGGGCCGGAAAACGGAGGTCCTGCCCCTCATAGCTGAGTGTGCGGTAGCCTTTCTCGTAAGGCCACGCCCGATTGTTCAACAGGCCGAACTCCGACGTCGTAATACGGCCTGTGGTACACTCCCTCAGGGCCAGCAGGGTCTCTTCCACCTCCAGCCTGTCCTTCCGGGCACAGATATCGTAGCGCGCCTCTACGGCATCGCCGTGCAAGAGGACCATCCGCACGCGGTAGGAATCGCCGGACTGTTTCACCTGGATGTCTTTCAGACTGACAGGCAATGGTTTCATTTGGATATCCTTCAGGTTGGCAGGCAAAGGTTTCTGTTCATTTTTCAGCCAAATACGGCCGACGCCGCTCCCCACATACGAGTCGAATACCCGGTCGAGGGCGTTGACGGTGGGCAGAAACATGATTTTGTTTCCGTAACTCAGGGAATGAAGGAAACGCTCCGACTTGTTCAGCAGTATCTTTCCGCTCTCGAAGTGGCGGATACCCGTCTTTTGGGCATAATTGCCGGTTACGTCGCAAGCGCCGCTGGCGTAGTGCAACGTCTGCCAGGCCTGCGGCAGATAGACCATCAGGTCGTTCTGCGTGGAAGGGAAGTAATATTCGTCCTCGGCATAGATGTTGCCCGCCTTGTGCCGGCCCTGCATCCGTTCGAGACACGCAAGAGACTCCTGTGCGTGGTGGAAGGCATCCTTGTCGTGGGCATAGACGGCCATGTAGACGTGGTTGATGAACCAATCCGGGTTCCGGAAGAGCCTCCAGTCCTGCCACGAAGGATAGGTAAGCCCCCCGTCGGGAAGGGAAAACCACTTCAGGTTATCGTAAACCTGGGGAATGTTATACAACAGGAAAGCAGGGACGTTTTTCCCCGTCATTTTATAATCGACAGCCGTTTGCAAAGACAGAATGAACGCGCACATGTAGTCGGGATGGACAATGCCGTGGTTCTCCAAGGTGTAGTCGTCGTGAAGGTTGGCCCCCTTGAACGCACCGACAGGCTCTCCGTCCACCACGAGGCCGGCAGCTATGTCGGCGGCTGTGACATACGACGAAACGACCCACTTGCGGAACAGCGCCTGCCAGCGTCCGTAGTCCGGATCGTCGGGCATCAGCAGCGAAGCAACGTGGAAAATCTGACTGTTCCAGGCATTTTCTTCCGAAGCGGTATCGAATTTGACCCGGGCAGGCGGTTCCACGCCAAAGAAGCGGGCCGCTTCGGCCTTTATGACACGACAAATCCGGTTCCGGAGCAACCGGGGCAAATCGTCTCCCATGTACCAGGCCGCCTTGCCCAGGGAATAGGCCCAATGTGCGCTCTGCCACTGATTTTTCCAGCATTTTCCGTCGTCCGTCGGGATGGAATCGTACGTTGCTACCAGGTAGTTCATCATCGGAATGATGTATTCGTCGCGCAACGCCTCCCGGCTGATTCCGGTGAGCCCGGCATCGTAAGTTCCGAACCTGTATAAGAAAGAAAATCCCAGGACGGTACCCGTGTTGGGCCTGATGCCGTGCTCGTGGTGCATGCTCTTGGTGAGCAGACGCATGTCGGGGTTGTCTTTA
>CATXZX010000272.1 GCA_958404085.1 uncultured Prevotellaceae bacterium
CGGCAATCCGGATGAAGGCCAGTTCCGTGCCCGAAATGGTGCTTTTCTCGGCGCTGGCTTTCAGGGCATAGGCCGTTCCGGTTGTCTCACGCCTGTCTTCGGCCCATTTCTTGCCATTTTTGTAGGCAACGACGCGCACCGTTCCCGGTTCGTACACGACGTCGTCCCATACCAGACGGAAGTCCTCGCCTTCGCGTTTCGCTTTCTTTCCGTAACTCTTTCCGTTCACGAAGAGTTCCGCTTCGTTGCCCGAGGTATAGACGTGTACGGGAACTTTCTTACCGATGCGGTCCGGCCAGTTCCAGTGAGGCATGAGGTGCGCCAGGGGAAGTTCGGGGCGCCAGTATGCCTGATAGCTGTAATAGCGGTCTTTGGGGAATCCTGCCAGGTCTACAATGCCGAAGTAACTGCTGCGCGAAGGCGGTTGCGAGCGACGCAGTTTTTCCAGCTCAGCCTCCAGTTCCTTTTGTTTGGAAGGGTCGTTGCGGAAATTCAGCAGGTTGGTGTTGTCGGAATTGAAGGGAGTCGGTTCGCCCAGATAGTCGAAGCCGGTCCAAACGTATTCGCCCAGCAGGCGGGGGAAGCGTGCGTTTGTGCGGAACTGCACGTCGGGCGTACATCCCCAACCCGGGTGGTCCATGTCGTAGGCGTTTATCTGGAAGTTTTTGCGGCGTTCGCCGTCGGGAAAGTAACAGCCTCGCGTGCTGACGCACGACGAGGTTTCCGTACCCATGGTCGGCATGTCTTTGTAGCGCGGGTCGGCATCCCATTTGGGCTGTTGTCCGAAGAAGTAGTTCACACCCATGATGTCGAGTGCCAGTGCCGCGTTCGATTCGCGTCCTCCGTCGGGGTCGTTATACCCGTTGCTGATGGGGCGTGTGGGGTCTGTACGGCGTACGATTTCGGCCAGGTGGCGTGTCATGGCCACGTCGCGTTGCTCCATCACCTCGTTGCCGATGGACCAGATGATGACAGACGGGTGGTTGCGGTCGCGTTTGACGAGCGCTTCGAGGTCTTTTTCGTGCCATTCGTTGTAGAGACGGTTGTAGTCGAGTTGGCGTTTTCCGCGCGACCATGCGTCGAATGCTTCGTCCATGACGACGAATCCCATTTTGTCCGCCAGTTCGAGCAGCTCGGGAGCCGGCGGATTGTGCGAGGTCCGTATGGAGTTGCAGCCCATTTCCTGCATGATGCGCAACTGGCGCTCCAGCGCGCTTTTGTTGAGCGCAGCGCCCAATGAACCTAAGTCGTGGTGGTTGCATACGCCCTTGATGTACAGTTTTTTGCCGTTCAGCAGGAAACTGTCGCGGCATACTTTGATTTCGCGGAAGCCGAACGGCGTAAAGTAGACGTCGTTTTTTCCGCCGGCCGATACCGTGATGCGTGCCACGTAGCGGTTCGGAGTCTCGATGTCCCAGCGCTTGATACGGTCTACGCGTCCGGTGAGCGCCACGCAACCGATGCCTTTTCCGCGTATCGCGGTATATGCTACGGGCAGGGTGGCCGCTTTTTTACCGATGCGGTCGTTCTTGTCCAGTTCGAACAGTTCGGCTTCCACCGTAGCGGCTTCATCGGTTTCTTTGTCGTTGCGTATCTGCACCGTCAGGTTGACACGTGCCGAACGGTCGGCATAGGCATCGGTCGTCAGGTATGTACCCCAGTGGTCTACGTGTACGGGTTCGGTCTTTACAAGCCATACGTTGCGGTAGATGCCTGCTCCCGGATACCAGCGCGAGTCCCATTGTTCGGTATCGGTGCGTACGGCTATCACGTTGTCGCCGCCGAAGCGGATATAAGGAGTCAGGTCCAGCCTGAAGGAGTTGTAGCCGTAGGGCCATGTGCCCACATAGTGTCCGTTCAGCCATACCTTGGCATACGCCATGACACCGTCGAAGTCGATGTAAATCTGTTTGCCGCTGTCGGACGGGTCTACTTTGAATGTCTTGCGGTACCAGCCGATGCCTTGGAAGGGTAGGCGTCCCGTGTTGCCCGAGAGGTCCATGCGGAAAGGTCCGTCGATGGCAAAATCGTGGGGCACATCCAGTTTTTTCCAGGATGTGTCGTTCCAGTCGGGGGCTTCGATGCCTTTCGGCTCTTCGATGCGGTTTCCCTCAGGTTGCAGTCCGTAGCGGCAGAAGGCCCAGTTTTCGTTAAAGCACGTGACAACGGCATTGCCCGCGCGGGTTATTTGTTTGATTTCGCCGCACCAGCCTGTCCGGCAGAGGGCGAGAAACAACAACAGGAAGGCCCATCTTTTTAGACCATCCGTTGTGCGGAGTGGATTGTAGTACATGGTTTGTTTTTATTATGTATGATAGGAATGATCAGGTATATCGGCAAGGCCCATATGATGGGCATGACGTAACGGAAGCAACCGTTCATGGGCGATACCAGCAGGATGAGCAGCGACAGAATGCCCGGAAAACAGACATACAGCGAGCGCGTGTCGCGGCGCAGGAACAGGAATACAAGCAGCCCTATGAAAATCCAGTTCATGAAACCCATGTCGAAAAACAGTGAAAGAACCGGTACGCCGAGGACCCGCGAAAACCCCGACCGGGTACGCGGAACGAGCGGTTCCATGGCATACAGGCCGGGAAATTCGGCATTGTTCGTGACAAAAGAAGGATAACAGATGGGGTAGCGGGCCGAGGGATAGAAATAGGCATCGCAGCAGTCGGTCACGGCGCGCAGGTAACTCATCGGGTGGCGCAGTCCCTGCGCGGCCCATGTCTTGTAGTAGGCCGCATAGTGCGCGTCATCGGCCTGGCGGCGATAGTGGAATTTGACGGGGTCCTGCAGTTCCGGATTGTAGTAGTAGGCCAGTGAGTCGTAGGGCAATACGCCGTCGATGGCCGCACGCTCTTCGGGCGATACATCGGCTGGGTGTTCCATTACATAGCGTGCCGTTTGCTGAAAGAGCGTACCCCTCAGTTCCTGTTTCCCCACAGGCGCTACGTTGCAGGCGGGCAGTACCAGTCCGAGCCATACGATGCGGTAAAAAAAGAGGGCGGCTGCAAAGGGGATGAAAGTCCTCGGATGGCGTCGGCCGTAGCGGATGGCTGTCCAGACAAAGACCAGCACGGTGATGTAGAAACACTGGTTTTTGGAGAGCATGAAGAGGCAGAGCGTCAGGGTGAGCCATCCGTTGAAACGCCGGCTTCCGAAGATGCGGCCTTCCGTAGCGGCAACGGCCATGAGCAGGCCGGTCAGCGCCAGCGTGAACAGCGAAAACAGACTGTCTTTGACGACGGCCGTTATCCATACGGAGTAGACGGGCCAGAGCGCATAGACGGCGAGTACGGTCCCGCATACGCTTCGCGGACAGCCGCGGCGCCGCGCGTAGTGCAGCAGGCGGCCGATGACGAATGCGTAGCCGGCCGACTGAAGGACTACGAAGCCGAAGAACGCCAGTCCCTGGTTGCCGATGAAATTGCCCAAATCGAATGTCCATCCGTAGAGCAACGTCTGGAAAAAAGGTATGTGGTCGCAGAAGCGGACGCTCGGGTCGTCCGTTGCCAGACGGACCGAGAGGTCGGGAAAGCCCATGTACTGTTCGATGGAGGAATTGGTGTCGCCATAGAGACAACACGGATACAGCCATATCCAGTAGGGGATGCGGCAGAGCAGCAGAATCAGGAAATAACGGAGCGCGATGCGGCGTCGTCGGACAGCGGGCGTTGCTTGCATTTGCTTGTCTGTGTGTTACGGAGGACTGTTCCTGACAATCCTAAGCCCATCCCTCTCTCTTCGGTGTCGCCTTGAAGCAGGCCGCTTCCGCAGAGAAGGGGACGGACGTGTCTGGTCGTGTGTTTTGTTTACTGGTGTTGCTCGCGCAACAGGTCGTTTACGGTCTTTACG
>CATXZX010000273.1 GCA_958404085.1 uncultured Prevotellaceae bacterium
AACCTTTCTTCTGCGCTATTTTTTCCGGTAGCTGCAAAATTTCATCAACATCATTACCCTTGGGATTCATTTCAAGTGAAATGGAGAAATCCGTCATCGGATCTGTTCCCATTGAGATTTTCGGGCTGATACGAGACAGAAATAATTTTGCATTTTCCAACCACTCATCCAATTTCGAAGATGTTTGTTTGAGAACAGCAGCCGCAAATGCATCATAAAAATCCTTATCACTGCGACACGAAAAAATATCAAGATACACAACTTTCAATTTGTCGGATTGTACCAAACGACACACCTTCTGTACCAACGAGGTCTTACCCCAACGACGAGGGGAAATCAGTACGGTATTGACGCCATGCCGAAAGTTCAGTAATAGACGCTCCGTTTCTTTCTCTCGGTCGGTAAAATTATCACCCGATGTGGCAACGCCAAATATAAAAGGCTTATTCTCCATGATCTTCAAATCTTATAACACTGCAAAAGTATGAAATAACTTTATTAGTAACAATATTATTACTAATAAAGTTATTTCAGCCGCTATTTGGATTCTTCATTTAAACAATTGCATCGGCACTATCTTTATTTCCCCGATCTGCATCCTCAAAAAGTTTCACAATCAACCGGGGTACGGCATAAGCGGCACGCTCCTGCTCTTCTATCCAAATAAAATCATCCAATGTCGGACGGTTCAGATGTCCGGCTATCTCAAGTTGATAAAAATCGGCCCAAAGAACCTGATGAGAAAGGACATGACGGTTACCCAAACCTATACGCTTCAGAACCAATCGTTCCTCGGGGGCATACGGAATATCTTCATCCACTTTTTTCAGCACCTCCTGTTCTGTAAGCCGACGATCCGACTCATACATAAAAGGTTCGTAAAGCCCTGTCCATATATCGTGCTTGCCGCGTTTGTGCAACGCTATCTGCCGGCCATGCCGTATATATATATAGGTAAAAAAGCGTTCGCGCACTTTCGTTCTGTGCATCTTTACCGGAAAATCCGACTCCCGCCCCATTCGGAAAGCCTCACATCCATCATGCAACGGACACACGGCACAATCAGGCGACTGTGGTACACACTGTAAGGCGCCAAAATCCATTATTGCCTGATTGTAATACCCGGGATGCTCTTTATCGAGCATGGCCTCGGCCAGTGTGCGAAACTCACGTTTACCGACAGATGTGTCAATAGGCGTGTCGACAGCGAAATACCGGGAAAGAACCCTGAATACATTACCGTCCAATACCGGATAGGATTGCGAATATGCAAAAGAGGCAATCGCGGCCGCCGTATAATCGCCTACCCCGTGCAGTGAACGAATGGCATCGTAAGTTGTCGGAAAACCTCCCATGCCGACAATCTGCCTGGCCGCACGATGCATGTTCCGCGCCCGCGAATAATAGCCCAATCCCTGCCACATCCGAAGCACCTCGTCTTCCGTCGCTGTAGCCA
Organism: uncultured Prevotellaceae bacterium; assembly: GCA_958404085.1. GTDB lineage: Bacteria > Bacteroidota > Bacteroidia > Bacteroidales > Bacteroidaceae > Alloprevotella. The sequence continues at coordinate 1,457 of CATXZX010000273.1, forward strand.
AATCGGTAACAGTGGGGAAGCGCCGGACAAAGCGGTTGTAATAATCCAATCCTTGCTGCACCCGCGTCTGTTGCAATATAATTTCAGACACCCAGATGCGATAGGCATCGGACTCATTACGCCATGGCAAATCGCGTTTATGACAATCATACCACTGTTCTATAAGTTCTGTAAAACGTTCCATCCGTTTTTTTCTGCAAACTTAAGCACAAAAAACCGTTATCAAGACAACACATTCCGTTTTTATTTCAGAAAAATGTTTTTTGTTCCGACAAGCAGATGCCATCTGACGAACCACAAGTGGCCCGATTTTTCAAGCAGCACGCTTGTTTTTCGAAAAAACGCCGTGCTACAAGCAGACAGAAACATACGATAATTCGGAAAAACATTTTTTGCAAGAAAAAATCCACAATATATTTTTCCAAATCGCTCAAAACCTATATCTTTGCATTCAAATTTTTGAAAATCAACAATAAGTATAACTTCAAACGAACGAATTACAATGACAAAAGCTGATATCGTGAATGAGATTTCAAAAAAAACCGGTGTCGATAAAGCAACTGTTTTGACAACGGTTGAAGCCTTTATGGAATCCGTAAAAGAAGCATTATCAAATGATGAGAATGTATACCTTCGTGGATTCGGAAGTTTCATTCTCAAAAGAAGAGCTGAAAAAACAGCACGCAATATCTCCAAAAACACAACGATTATTATTCCGGCTCATAACATTCCGGCATTCAAACCTGCCAAAACGTTTAATTTGTCCGTGAAGAAATAAAAAAACTTTTACATAAACCCTATAAAACAATAAAGCTATGCCAAGCGGAAAGAAAAAGAAAAGACACAAAATGTCTACACACAAACGTAAAAAAAGATTGAGAAAAAACAGACATAAGAGCAAATAAAAGGCTTAGAGTTTGTGACATCTTTTTAGGAACAAATCTGATGCTGTAAAATGCTCGGATTTGTTCTTAATTTAAGTTGAGTATTCCTGACAAAGTCATGACAAGTGAAGTAGTAGTAGACGTTCAACAAAAAGAGATATCCATTGCTCTTCTGGAAGACAAACGTTTAGTCGAATTCCAAAAAGAAGGCCGTACGGAATCTTTTTCGGTTGGTAACATATATGCGGCCAAGGTAAAAAAACTCATGCCGGGGCTTAACGCATGTTTTGTTGATGTCGGATACGAGCGCGACGCTTTTTTGCATTATCTGGACTTAGGATCTCAATTTCACTCTTTTGAAAAATATCTGAAACAAGTAACCAGTGACCGGAAAAGGCTTTACCCTATAACAAAAGCCAGCATACAGCCCGAACTGGACAAAAACAAAAGTGTACAGAATACGCTCCAAATCGGGCAAACCGTTTTGGTGCAGATTGTAAAGGAGCCTATTTCGACAAAAGGGCCGCGTCTGACCTGCGAATTGTCGTTTGCCGGACGTTTTCTGGTTCTGATTCCCTTTAGCGACAAGGTTTCGGTTTCTTCCAAAATCAAATCGGAAGGTGAACGGGCACGGTTAAAACAATTATTGCAAAGCATCAAGCCCCACAATTTCGGTGTTATCGTACGTACGGTGGCAGAAAACAAGCGTGTTGCCGAACTCGACACCGAATTAAAAATTCTACTTAAACGCTGGGAAGACACTATCACGAAGGTTCAGAAGAACGACAAGTTCCCGATTCTGGCTTACGAAGAAACAAGTCGGACGGTTGCATTGTTGCGTGACCTTTTCAATCCATCGTACGAAAACATTTATGTCAATGACAAGGATGTTTACCACGAAATAAAAGACTACATCACGCTCATTGCACCCGAATGCAGCCAGACTGTCAAACTTTATCAGGGTAGTGTACCCATATTCGACAATTTCTGCATTACGAAGCAAATAAAGGCTTCTTTCGGAAAGACCGTAACCTACAAACACGGGGCCTATCTGATCATAGAACACACCGAAGCATTGCATGTGGTAGATGTCAATAGTGGCAACCGCTCTAAGTCGCAGGACGGACAAGAGGCTAACGCCATTGACGTTAACCTCGGAGCGGCTGATGAACTGGCACGTCAACTGAGACTCAGAGATATGGGAGGCATTATCGTCGTAGACTTCATCGATATGGCACTGGCCGAGAACCGGCAGAAACTATACGAACGGATGTGCCAGAATATGCAGAAGGATCGAGCCCGCCACAATATCCTGCCTTTGAGCAAGTTCGGCCTGATGCAGATCACCCGTCAACGCGTGAGGCCCGCCATGGATGTCGTAGTAGATGAAAACTGCCCGACGTGCGATGGCACAGGCAAGATAAAATCCAGTATCTTGTTTACAGATCTTTTAGAGAGTAAAATAGAGATTTTAGTCCGGAATTTCGGCGTCAAGAAATTCCGGCTTCATGTACACCCCTA
>CATXZX010000274.1 GCA_958404085.1 uncultured Prevotellaceae bacterium
GCAAAAATCTATATGAATCACGTATTGGATATGGGTGGTTATCGTTTTTTTCAGACGTCTTATGATCCGGATGAACGTGGTACGGTATTGACAGTCAATCGCGATACTGCGGGAAGGCGTATCACGTATACCGGATATTTCTTGCTGGCTGTCGGACTGTTGGGGATGTTTTTCGATTCTCGTTCGCGTTTCCGACGGATAGGCCGGCAATTGAGGCGGTTACGTGCAGCGGGTTGCCTGTTCTTCGTGGTGACGGCAAACGTCGCAGCATCTTCATCGGTGGAAATTCCGGATTTTTTGAAGCGGAACATAGTACCGGTTGTACATGCCGAGCGTTTTGGCGCATTGCCGGTGCAGTCGCATTCGGGACGCATCATGCCTGCCAATACGTTTGCGCGCGAGATTTTGCGCAAGTTGGTCCGTTCGGAACAGGTGGACGGTATGACGCCGGACCAATTTCTCCTTAGTGTATATTTGTGGCCTCAGGAATGGGCTAAGGTTGCCTTGTTCGAGATACCCGACGAACAGATTCGTTCTCGCTATGGTCTTGGAAAGCAGTTGCGTTGTACATTTACGCAGTTCTTCGAGAGCGACGGGACATACAAACTGCAATCGGATTTAGACAAGATATTTGTCAAAGCGCCCGGGGAGCGAACCCGTTACGATAAGGATCTGATAAAATTGGATGAAAGCGTGAATATTTTTTATTCTTTGGCCTCGCAGCAGTTAATGCGTATCTTTCCGAACGAAACGGAAGAGGGGCGTCCGTGGTTTGCACCTGGAGGAGATTTATCTTCCTTCGCAGGAGAGGATTCGATGTTTGTATCCCGCATATTCGTCTGGTATATGTCGGCTGTGGAGGAGGCTGCGACTTCTGCGACGACGGAAGAAGCGGATAAAGTTCTGGCGATGATTTCAACGTATCAGAATGCAAAAGGTAAGGAAGTCCTCGATGCCGGAAAAATCGGCATGGAACTGACATATAACCGCTTGCAACCGTTCAGAACGTGCCGCATCGGCTATTTCGTGTGCGGAGGTTTGCTGCTGTGCATTGCCTTTATGCGTTTTTTCCGGACAAGGCGTTCGTTGACGGTCCTTACGTATGTATTGTTTTTGTCCCTTGTATTCGTTTTCCTTTACCATACATACGGAATGGCTATGCGGTGGATGATCAGCGGCTATGCCCCCTGGAGCAATGCTTATGAGACCATGATATACGTGGCATGGGCTACGGCGTTGGGCGGTTTGTTCTTTATCCGTCATAATCCCATCGTGACGGCCTTATCGGCTTTGTTGGGCGGTGTCATGCTGTTTGTTTCGGGGTTGAATTGGATGGATCCCCAAATAACTCCCTTGGTGCCGGTTCTTCGTTCGGTATGGTTGCTTTTCCATGTCGCTGTGATTGTGGCGGCTTACGGTTTTTTTGGAATAGGATGTTTGTTAGGGCTTGTCAATTTGTTCTTGTTGGTATTGGTGCGTCGGTCCGGAAAACAACTGTCCATATTGCGTATCGAGGAATTGACTTTGATAAATGAACGGGTGCTATGGGTCGGATTAGCTTTAATGGCGGCTGGAACTTTTCTTGGAGCGGTTTGGGCCAATGAGTCTTGGGGACGCTACTGGGGATGGGATCCGAAAGAAACGTGGGCGCTGATAACAATGATCGTTTACGTGTTGGTTACTCATCTGCACCTTGTCTCTAAGAGCAATCGGTTAGTATGGTTCAATCTGCTTGCTTTTGTAGCGTTTGCTGCCGTATTGATGACTTTCTTCGGTGTGAATTATTGGTTATCGGGAATGCACTCCTACGCTTGATCTCTCTATCCGTGTGCCCATATAAGCCTTGTCACTTCATTTTGTTGTTGAAGAACTTTTCCAGATCGTGTAGAATGTGTTGGTAAAGGGGCGATTCGTGGTAACCGGTATGCTTTCGTAGCATCTCGGCCGGACTGCTCGAACTGTGCTGATAGCCGGCCAGTTCGTTTTGCATCTGTTGTTCGTGTCCGGCCAGTTGTCTTATTTCTCGTTCACGTTCCCTGCGCAGCGCGTCGCATACGGTTTCGAGTACGGGCAATACGATGTTGTCCGAAACGTCATGCCCACGCATATACAGGTAGGTCGTAGGAGGGGTAACGCCTAAGTCTGTCAGTTCTTCTTTTAGGCGTGAATAGTCCGATTTAGCTTGCGGAAAACGGTTTTGCAGCCAATTTATTTTCTTGTTGACGCGGTGGCGCAGCGATTCGAGTGTACGTTCCGGATGATGAAGGCTCATGTTTTCTACGGCAACGGTAGAACAAAGGTCTGCCATGGGGAACTCACGGTAGAATCCCTTGCGGTAGCACCAGATGGACCAGACGAATAGCGGATACATGATTTCGGAATAGCTGGACATGAATGCCGGAAAATTTAAAATATTCCGGTCGTTCAGAGTAGCCATGACGCACACGTTGTGTAACGACTCGGCATAACATTGATGGTTCTCTATGGCATAGGCATAAGTATGGAATACGTATGGATTGGTATTGACGATTCGTGAGGTTTCGGTCGTGTTTTGCAACAGATAATCGTAGTCGGCATCTACACAGGCTATCATGTTTTGTCCCAGTTGAGACCCCAAAACATTCATGATGGCCTTTTTCTTTCCTTTCGACAGCGAATCGCGCGACGGAAGCATCACCTCGAAATAACGTTCTTGGGTCTCGAACCTGTTTAGAATGGCGCGCCAAAACCAGATGTCGTCGTAACTTTCTACGTATGCGATGATTTTTCGGCGTGCCCGACGTGAATTTAGTTCCTGTGCAGCACCTAAATACTGAGATGTGAGGTTTGCGGATAAACGTTTAGCCATAGGAATATATGGAAAAAGTAGAAAGCCTGTTATTGAATGATGTCGCTTACTTCAGTGACTGCATCAATCCATCCGTCCATGATGACGGCCGGTGAATGGGTCGTGAGGATAATCTGTGCGTTCGGGTTCAGGTTGCGGATGAGTCCTATCAGTTTTTGTTGCCATTCGATGTGCAGGCTTATTTCCGGTTCGTCCATAAATAAGACGTAGGGCTGTTCGTCTTCGGCAAGCACTGTCAACAGAATAATCAAAAGTTGTTTCTCACCGGACGAAAGTTGGTAGGGCGATAGTTCTTCATCCATTTGGATAAAGCGGATTTCATTGCTTTTGCGGTCGATCTTCTTTCCCGTTTCTCCAAACAGCAAATCGACAGCGTCCTGAAAACGTTTTTTGGTCTGGGCTATCAATGTCGCTTTATTGCGGATTTCCGGATCGTTGTCCATAAGCATTTCAATCATGCGGTTCCCAATGTTTACCTGATAGTCCAAGTAGCGTCGTTGCAATTGATACAATTGAAAATCGAGTTCGGTCGAAATGTGTTCATCCGTCAGCTTATCTATCATATCGCCGTGCAGGAGCGGACGGTCAATGCTCCGTATAACGTCAAAACGGATGTGTGTAGCCTCGCGCGGACTGAATTCGATGTTGATTCCGGGAATCGCGTGATTGTTGAGCGCGTTTTCTTTTGAATCGAGGCTCTGTACAAGTTTGTTCAGTATGGTACTTTTCCCGACTCCGTTTATTCCGCTTAGAATATTGACTGTCGGCTTAAGTTCCCATATAATGTGGTGACGTCCGCTCCACAGACTCATGATTTCAATCCTCTTGATGTAGTTCGCCATTGTTCTCATACCATTATAAATTGAAAAGTCTTCATATATATACATACAAAAGTAATTTTTTTTCGTCACAAACCGGCAAAAGTCGGCACGAAACTTTTCCTCGGCCCCATCTCTCGGAAAACATCTCCGTGCAATTTTGAAAAATTAGGGCGTAGTTTTG
>CATXZX010000275.1 GCA_958404085.1 uncultured Prevotellaceae bacterium
AGAAACGGTAAAGATTCCGTTACTACCTGTTGGTGTGATGTGGAGACGTAGGTGTAAGGCGCTTGTTGCTGCCGGTCCGAAGCTCTAAGCCGAAAAGATCGCATAGAAAAGACGTTGTTACAAATAAAAAAACGGAACAAAGCCCTGGCTTTCACAAGCCGGGGCTTTGCCATGTCAGAAAGTTACATACCAAATCTTACAGTAACAACGACCGGCTGTTTTTTTACTGAATCCCAACGAAGATATAGCAAAAAAACGACCCGGTGTGTGTTGTCGACGCAGTTGTCGAGAGTCTGGAGCTCAAAGAGTTCAAAAAGCTGTACCGGGAACGCAGCCGGTGTGCGTACTATCCGAAAATGATGCTCAAGATCATTCTCTATGCCTACATGAACAACATCTATTCGTGCCGCAAGATAGAGAAGGCCGTTCGGCGCGACATCTACTCCGCAGAGACTGAAAAGAATGGCTGCGTCGTAAACTTCAATTACGACCCCGCAGTGTCCATTTCGGTTCTCGGATTGCCGATTTTGTGGCTATTTCGGCAAAAAAGCCGCTTTTTGCAAAGTAAAAAGCAAGTCTTTTATTTGGATTTTTGAATCGTTTAGGTATATTTGCAAGGTGTATTTAAAATCATGTACTATGATAAGAATTATTAAAACCGCTTGCCTCCTGAAAAAAGGGCTCTTCGCTGCTACATTAGCGGCTGCGGCTTGTTTGTGGAATGCTTGTTCCGACGACGTGGACGAATCGGCCATGTACTCCTTCAAGGGTAATACGATCGCTTCCTTCCTGAAAGACGACGGGCGCTTCGACAAATTCTATTACCTGCTTACGCGTGTCGGTTTCAGCGACAAAAGTTCTTCCACCATCGCCGACCTGATGGCGGCCCGGGGCAACTACACCTGTTTTATACCTACCGACGAGGCCTTGCAACACTACTTGGACTCCGTCAACCATACGTCGGACTTCGATATAACGCTCATAAACGACTCGCTGGCCGCCGCCATTACGCGCGACTGCATCATTGACAACCAGAATAACGAGGCCTATCGCTCCACTGACTTTGTGGAAGGCACGCTCGGTACACCCTGTATGAACGACCGCTTCATCAGTGTCAGTTTTGCCGCCGACAGTGCGTCGTCGGCCACCTATATTAATAACACATCGCGTATCATCGAGAAAGACCTGGAGATGGAAAACGGAATGCTGCACGTGGTCGACCAGGTATTGTCCTTCTCTACGTCCACCCTCCCGTCGCTCATCGAGAGTACGCCCAACCTGCGCATCTTCGGACACCTGTTGCGCGAGACGGGATGGGAGGACCATATGACGGATTACCGCGACAATGATTACGAGGTGAACCATCCAGAAAAAGGTTACGACCTCGGTAATTCGCTCATCGACTGTCCGCCGCACCGCTACTACGGTTTTACGGCTTTTGTGGAGCCTGATGATGTCTTTAAGGCCAAGTGGGGCGTAGAGGTTCGTGAGAACGAGAACGGCGAGGTCGTCAATTGGGATGAAATCATGGCCAAGGCCGAAGAGATGTGCCGCCGCTACTATCCCGATGCCACGAGTGATGACCTCCGTGACCCTGACAATGCCATCAATCAGTTCGTGTCTTATCACCTGACACCCCGTTCAGCGTCGTACGACAAACTGGTGATTCACTACAACGAGCTAGGTATGATGTACAATCGCTTCGATATGCTGACCATCAACGTTCCGGAGTATTACGAGACCATGGGGCCGCAGCGGCGTATCCTGAAAGTCACCGAGGGAGCCACCACGAACGGAAAACGCCTTAACCGCTACGTACAGGAGTACGACCTGAATACGTATGCGGAGTTGAACGTGCCGCGTCCGGGCCTTCTGATTAATCCTACGAACGAGGGATACGACCAAAACGCCCTGAACGGCTGGTATTACACCATCGACGACATCCTTTGGTACGACCCGGACGTGCCCGGCAAGGTGCTGAACGAGCGTATGCGTTATAACATTTCGGCCATGATACCCGAACTGCAGAACGGAGGCCACCGCCGTCTGCCTTACTACAAGGAATTTAATCTGCCGCAGGGCTACTCGACGAGTATGTACTCCTCTGAGGAAAGCCACGTGGTCTATTTTTCCGCTTACGGCCAACCTTGGCAATCCTACCAGGGCGATGAGTTTGCCTGCGTAGGCCAGTATGACATATTCTTCAAACTTCCGCCCGTTCCTTATGCAGGAACTTATGAGGTTCGTCTGGGATTCGCTGCGAACCAAATGCGCGGAATGGCGCAGATTTACCTCGGTACGAACCGTGAGAACCTACCGGCGGTCGGTTTGCCACTCGATCTGCGCCTTTATCCCTACGATGTATCCGTCGGTTCGGAGCCCGACGATCCGGAAGACGAGGTTGCAACGGCTGCCATCGACAAGAGGATGCGCCTTCACGGCTACATGAAGGGGCCGGAGTTCTTTGGCGTGGGAAGCACGACGGGTGTGACGGTATCTGTGCGGCAGTATTCACAGCAGAACGCAACGCGTAAAATTCTTTATACAGGCCATATGAATCCTACTGAGACGTATTGGCTGCGCTTCAAGTCCGTGCTTGAGAGTACACAGACGCAGTTATCTCTTGATTACATCGAGATTGTGCCGAAATCCGTGTACAACGGTTCGGTACCCGAGGACCGCTGGTAAGGAAATCATTCAGTTTTTATAAGTTAGCTGCGGGATATGCCGTGACGTCGTGAGGACGTTCGGACATATCCCGCAGTGTTTTGTGTCAGGAAGGTCGTCGGTAGGAAACGGACCTTAGATTTTTTCGATTTTGGCCAGGAATCCGCCGCCCGAGAGCAGTTCCATATTGAGTTTGGCGCCGCTCTTTACATCTTTCTTCCAGAGTTTCAACTTCCGGCGTTCCTTGCCGTTGTCTCCGGCAAAGGTGATGCGGTAGTCTCCGCGGCGCAGGAAGTCGAGCGTCAGGCGTTTTTTGCCGGCCGTCTCGCCGTTCAGTACGGCCAGGTACCACACGTCGCCCTTGCGGCGTGCCAGTGCGGCCAGTTCGCCGATGCGGCTTTCTTTCAGCACGCGCGTCTCGTCCCATTCTACGGGCATCTCTTCGATAAATGAGCGTGCCGGGCAATTCAGCATGTCCTCCATGTCGGCTGCCAGGATGAGCATGGGCGAGGTGAACGCGCAGATGGTGGCCAGCTGGTGGCCGAAGGTGATGCTCGGCGGGCAGAAGCGGCGGAAATTGAGCGGCGTGTAGTCGGCCGCGCCTACCAGCCAGCGCGTGAACGGAAGTACCGTGTTGTGGTAGGGCCAGGGCGGTCCGGGTGCCCAGCTGTTTTCGCCTCCCACACATTCCAGTCCGCGTACGGCCTCTTTGGCCATCAGGTTCGGCCAGGTATAGAAGTCGCCGGTCGGTTTGTTCACGCCGTGGAACACAACCATCAGGTGGTGGCGCGCCGCGCTCTTCAGAATATCCTCCATCAGGTTGACGGTGAACAGGTTCTCGGTGTGGAAAAAGTCTATCTTGAGTCCTTTAACGCCTGTTTCGGCACATTTTTTCATGAAGGCCTCGCGTTCGCCCGCCTCCACCAGTCCTTCGTCCTTCGTGTTGCCCCAGCGTGGCGAGGAGGGGCGCCATACCCAGATGTCGACGTTCTTGGCGCGGGCATAGTCAGTCAGTTCTTTCAGAAAATCCCATTTGCTGCGGCCCTTGGCATCGGGTTCGGTCTGTCCCCAGTGTTCCCATCCGTCGTCCACTACGACTGATTGCAGTCCCAGCTCGGCGGCGCCGTCTACGTAGCGCTTGTGGTTGGCCACCG
>CATXZX010000276.1 GCA_958404085.1 uncultured Prevotellaceae bacterium
GCCATAGCGTGCGACATGATCAAGAGTTTCTGCCTGGCCGGCATCCAACTGACAATGAACCAATTCAACAAGAAATAAGCAAACCCACACACATGGACGAAGCACGCGTAGACAAATGGCTTTGGGCGGCGCGCATCTACAAGACGCGCACCCTGGCATCCGATGCCTGCAAGAACGGACGAATCACCCTGAACGGTGCATTGGTCAAACCTTCGCGCACGGTAAAGGCCGGCGACGTCATAGGTGTCAGGAAGTCGCCCGTCACTTACTCGTTCCGCATCAGGCAAGCCATCGAGAAACGGGTCGGTGCGAAACTTATTCCGGACATTCTGGAAGACATCACCCCTCCGGAACAATACGAGCAACTGGAAATGAGCCGTATCAGCGGCTTCATAAACAGAGCCAGGGGTACAGGACGCCCCACGAAAAAGGACCGCCGGTCGCTGGAAGAGTTCACACATGCCGATTTTGACGAAGGCCTTGTTTTTCCGTTCGACGACAGCGACGAATAAAACCTTTATACGACATTTTCAGCCCCCGACATGAAATCCATAAATCCATACGAGATCATCGATCTTTACTATCCCGAGAGCAACCAACTCAAACATATTCTCCTGACACATAGCCGTCTGGTAGCCCAGAAGGCCATCAGCATAGCAGACCGGCATCCTGAGATACCGGTCGACAAGGCTTTTATGGAAGAAGCGGCATTGCTGCACGACATCGGCATTTTCAAGACCCATGCACCTGCTATCGACTGTATGGGCACAGAACCGTATATCTGCCACGGACTAATAGGCGGAAGGCTGTTGCGCGACGCCGGTTTTCCACGCCACGCACGTATCTGCGAACGACACACCGGCACCGGACTCACGCGCCAGACAATCCGCAACCAGCAACTTCCCCTGCCGGACGACGTGGACCTCGTTCCGGAAACGGAAGAGGAACAAATCATCTGCTTCGCCGACAAATTCTTTTCAAAGACTCATCCCGAAGACGAAAAGACCGTCGAACAGGCACTGCGCAGCCTGAATAAATTCGGACCGGAAGGCATCGAAAAATTCCATTTATGGATAAAGAAGTATCTCTGAAAAAGAGAAACACAAGCCTTTCATTAGGTTAAAAAAAAAGGAACACGCACTTAGTCAAAGGATTTTATGTAATTTTGCATTCCGCATAAAAAGAAAACGCCCGGCCAATTGAAAACCAAGATATTCGTTTGTCTTTTTGCATTGATAACCATCGTTATGAATGCGGAATCCGTTCACAGGACATCTGTATACACTCCATTCGGCTCTAACCGTATGGACATCGGGCTGGACCTCTCCGATTCCCTCGGCGACAAGACAAAAAAAGACACACTCCGGCAGGCCGTAAACGACTCCATAAAGCCAATAACCCTGACCCCGGACACTCTGCGTACGGACACTACGGCTACAGACACGGTCAAAAAGGCCAAAAGCGGTTTGGACGCTCCCGTTGAATACCACGCGACGGACTCCATGACTTATGACGCGGAAAGCGGCATGGCGCACCTCTTCGGCGACAAGAGTTCCGTCACCTATCAGGACATGAATCTGGACGCAGCCATCATCAAGATGAATGTGGACAGCAACCTGGTACACGCCTATGGCATAAAAGACTCGACTGATAAATGGATAGGTATGCCCGTCTATACACAAGGGCAAGACAAATATGTCAGCGAATCCATGAGTTTCAACTTCAAGACCAAAAAAGGATACATCAGCAACGTCAGCACGACGCAGGGAGAAGGTTTTCTGCAAAGTGCCAGGTCAAAGCGTTCGTCAGACGGAACATTATTTTTGGAACATGCCAAATATACGACTTGCGACGACGAACACCCGCACTTTTACTGGGCTCTATCGCGGGCAAAAGTCCGCCCCGGCAAAGAAGCCTTCTTCGGTCCGGCCTATCTCGTTGTAGAAGATGTTCCGCTACCCTTGGCTATCCCGTACGGATTTTTCCCTTTCAAGAAAAAATACTCCAGCGGTTTTCTGATGCCTACGTACGGAGACGAGACAAGCCGGGGATTCTACCTGCGCGACGGAGGCTATTATTTTGCCTTCAACGACTATATGGACATGCGCCTGCTGGGCGAAATTTACACCAAAGGCTCGTGGGGACTCAGCGGAGAGTCCAATTACAACAAAAGATACCGGTACAGCGGAAATATATACGTCAGCTACCTGAACTCCATAGACGGAGAAAAGAACATGCCCGACTACGAAAAGACGACAAGTTTCAAAATACAATGGTCGCACCGGCAAGACAGTAAGGCATCGCCCAACTCGACGTTTTCGGCCAGTGTAAACTTTGCTTCGGAGAGTTACGAGCGCAACAACCTGAGCAGCATGTACGATCCGCTTGCCTATACGCAAAGTACCCGAACCAGTAGTGTAAACTATTCATACACATTTCCGAACATCGGCCTGACCCTTTCATCGACCATGAACCTCAGCCAAAACATGCGCGACTCCACGGTGGCCGTCACGTTGCCCGACCTCAACATTTCGCTCAGCCGTCTGTATCCTTTCAAACGCCGGGCCATGGTGGGAAAAGAACGGTGGTACGAGAAAATCTCGCTGACCTATACGGGACAACTCAGCAACAGCATCAGCACCAAAGAAGACAAACTCTTCAAATCGAACCTTGTCAAAGACTGGCGGAACGGTATGAATCACACCATCCCCATTTCGGCCAATTTCATGTTGTTCAAATACATCAACATCTCTCCGCAATTCCGTTTCCAGGACCGTATGTACACGAACAAAATCGTGCGAAACTGGGACGAAACGGAGCAACGCGAAGTGGCAGACACGGTTTACGGATTTTACAATGTATACAACTGGAACATGTCGCTTGCAGCAAGCACTACGCTCTATGGATTTTACAAACCCTGGCGCAAAATGTTCGGCGACGGCATCATCGCCATCCGCCACGTGTTGAAACCCTCTGTCACATTCAGCTATGCTCCTGACTTCAGCACTTCTTCCTACGGCTATTACGACAGCTACGTCCGGACCGATGCGGACGGAACAGTCTCTACCGTCAGCTACTCGCCCTATTCGCATACGCTGTTCGGCGTTCCGTCGAAAGGAAAGACAGGAAGTATTACCATGAGTTTGTCCAACAACGTGGAAATGAAAGTAAAAAGCCAGCGCGACTCTACCGGCGAAAAGAAGATAAGTCTTATCGACGAGTTGTACGGAAGCCTCTCCTACAACATGGCTGCCCCGACACGCAAATGGAGTAACCTGAACACACGTATCCGTCTGAAACTATCCAAAAGCTATACGTTCAGCATGTCTGCCGTGTTTGCTACCTATGCTTACAAATTCGACGAGAACGGACGCGTTGTCACGAGCGACCGCACGGAATGGAGCTATGGCCGTTTCGGTCGTTTCCAGGGGATGTCGCAAAACATATCCTATACGTTCAATAACGAAACATTCAAGAAATGGTTCGGCAAAAAAGAGCAATACGGAACATCATCGGATAACGAAAACAACCCGGACGACGATTACGAACCGGAAGATGCCGGAGACAGTAACTTAGACCCCGAAATCCAGAAAAACAGAAATTCGGCTACGGTAAAAAAGAAAGCAGGTACGACTGCTGACGGTTACCTTGCCTTCAGTTTGCCTTGGAGTTTCTCCGTCTCCTATGGTGTCTCCATGCGCGAAAACACCGGTGCAAGAATCAATCCGCGCACCATGCGTTACCCCTACGCCTTCACACAAACCATGAACTTCTCGGGAAACATACGCTTGTCTGCCGGATGGAA
>CATXZX010000277.1 GCA_958404085.1 uncultured Prevotellaceae bacterium
TTTTTTATTCAATTCTTTCTGTTGTTCGTACGAAAGGCGGCCTGCATTGTCGCTCTTTTCTTCGGGTTGTGTGCTGGAACTACGACTCAATTGGAGGTCGTTGAGCGAGTCGATTTGTTTCTTACGGAGAAAATCGTAAATACCTCCCAGGTTTTCGCGAACAAGTCCGTTGCCGAATTCATAAACTTTGGTCACGAGTCCGTCCAGAAACTCGCGGTCGTGGCTGACGATGACGGCCGTTCCGTCGAATGCGCGTATGGCTTCTTTCAGTACGTCTTTTGTACGCATGTCGAGGTGGTTGGTGGGCTCGTCGAGGATGAGGAAGTTGACGGGCTCGAGCAATAGTTTAATCATGGCCAGGCGGCTGCGTTCGCCGCCGGACAACACCTTGACTTTCTTGTCGGATGCTTCTCCGCCGAACATAAACGCGCCCAGAATGTCGCGGATGCGCAGGCGTATGTCGCCCTTTGCAACACGGTCTATGGTGTCGAATACGGTAAGCTCGTCGTTGAGAAGTTGCGCTTGGTTCTGGGCGTAATAGCCGATGGACGTGTTGTGACCGACAGTCAGGCGGCCGTCAAACGGGATTTCGCCCATGATGCACTTGACAAGGGTCGATTTGCCTTCGCCGTTCTTTCCGACGAAGGCTACCTTCTCGCCCCGTTTGATGCGGAATGTCACATCGTGGAATATGCAGTGGGAACCGTAGTCCTTGCGCACGTCCTCGCAGATGAGAGGATAGTCGCCGCTTCGGGTACAGGGCGGAAACTTGAGGTGGAGCGACGTGTTGTCAATCTCGTCTACTTCGATCGGGACAATACGTTCCAATTGCTTGATGCGGCTTTGTACCTGTATGGCCTTGGAAGCCTTGTAGCGGAAGCGTTCGATGAATTCATTGATGTCGGCTATTTCCTTTTGCTGGTTTTCGTAGGCGCGCAACTGCTGTTCGCGGCGTTCGGCTCTCAGCTTGACGTATTCGTCGTATGTCACACGGTAGTCCGTCACCTGGCCGCAGGATATCTCGAGTGTCCGGTTGGTTACATTGTTGATGAAAGCACGGTCATGGCTGACCAGAACGACGGCATTGGCCCGTGTGGCCAGAAACTGTTCGAGCCATTGGATAGATTCGATGTCAAGGTGGTTGGTGGGTTCGTCGAGCAGAAGTACATCGGGGTGGCGAAGCAGGAGTTTGGCCAGTTCGATACGCATACGCCATCCTCCGCTGAACTCGTTGGTCGGACGGTTGAAGTCCGAGCGTGCGAATCCAAGTCCCAGGAGCGTGCGCTCCATTTCGGCACGGTAGTTCATGCCGCCCATAATCTGGAAACGTTCGCTCTCGTGCGTGAAACGTTCGACGAGTGCCAGGTATTCTTCGCTCTCGTAATCGGTCCGTTCGGCCAGTTCGTTGTTGAGCCGGGTGATTTGTTGCTGTAAGTCGCTGATGTGTTCGAATGCTGTTTCGGCTTCTTCCATAACGGTATGCGAGTCGCTGAGTACCATGACCTGGGGAAGGTAGCCGATGGTCGTATCGTGCTGTATACTAACGGTTCCTGCCGTGGGTTGCTGCAGGCCGGCCAGAATCTTGAGCATGGTCGATTTGCCGGCGCCGTTCTTGCCGACTAAAGCAATGCGGTCTTTTTTATTTATGACGTAGGAAACGTCCTGGAAGAGAGGCTTTGTGCCGAACTCTACTTTAAGTCCTTCTACAGATATCAACGTTTGTTTTTTTTAAAGGTTGTTTTAATGGCGGCAAAGATACGAGTTTTTTTATTTTTATGATAATTAGACTGAATACACCTGTGTTTGCAGGTGGCATTCTCGGACTCGGATAAGACCGGAATATAGCGCGAAAATGGCCTTTTTGCCTTATTTTTGTCATGCCAACTTTGCAGATCGCCAAGATTGTATTACATTTGCAGGTAACAATCATATTGTCGCGCAACGATGGAGAATTTTTTCAATACGCATGCTTTTTTGATAGAACATACTGATGCTCCGTTGAGACGTTCTTTGATGGACACGATTGACTGGAGCCAGCGTATGATTGGTATAAAAGGGCCTCGTGGAGTTGGTAAAACAACTTTTTTGCTGCAATATGCCAAGGAAAACTTTGATGTCAGCCTGCGTCAGTGTCTCTATATAAATATGAATAATTTCTATTTCCAGGGACGTGGAATCGTGGACTTTGCCGGAGATTTTGTGCGTAACGGTGGTTCGGTTCTGCTCATTGACCAGGTTTTTAAACATCCCGACTGGTGCGAGGAATTATGCAGATGTTACGATGATTATCCCAGGTTGCGGATTGTGTATACGACTACTTCGGTGGAACGTAACGACAAGGCTCACGAAAGATTGCTTAAACTGGGACGCTGTTACAGCCTGCACGGGTTCTCGTTTCGCGAATTCGTGAATTTGCAGGCTGGGACGGAGTTCAGGGCTTACAGCATCGATGAATTGTTGAACGATCACGAACAAATTCTGAAGAGCATACTACCTATTGTGCGGCCGTGGAATTATTTTCGCGATTATCTTCATCACGGGTATTACCCGTTCTTTATCGAGAAAAGAAATTTTTCGGAGAATCTGCTGAAGGCTATCAACATGATGATAGAGGTAGATGTGCTTTTTACCAAACAGATAGAACTGAAATATCTGTCGCGTATCAAAAAATTGCTTTATCTCTTGGCTATCGAAGGCCAGAATTCACCGAACATCAGCCAACTGGCGAAAAATATACAGACTTCGCGTGCCACAGTGATGAATTATATGAAAAATCTGGAAGAGGCGCGTCTGATCAATCTGATTTACCGCGAAGGTGAGAGCTTTCCGAAAAAACCGGTGCAGGTTATGTCGCATAATACCAATCTGCTTTATTCGGTTTATCCCGAGGGTATAACCGACCAGTTGGCTATGGAGACGTTTTTCACCAATTCCCTTTGGCGGCATCATCTGGTGAATAAAGGCAAGCGCGATGGTTATTTCCGTATAGACGATAAGGTTGATATATGCGTTTGCGATAAATTCAAGCGTGTTCGCCAGAGTAGCAACACGATTTATGCCAAATATAATACGGAAGTGGGGCACGGGGGAAACGAGATTCCTCTATGGCTCTTCGGTTTCCTGCATTGACGGCGTAGGTGTACATGAAAAAGAAATAGATATACGTTTAATACAATCACAATTATGGCAAAAGAAAAGAAATTTATTACATGTGATGGCAACCAGGCTGCAGCTCATATAGCTTATATGTTCTCAGAGGTTGCAGCCATCTATCCCATCACTCCCTCATCTCCTATGGCGGAGCATGTGGACGAATGGGCAGCACAAGGTCGTAAGAACCTTTTCGGCGACACGGTATCCGTGCAGGAAATGCAGTCGGAAGGCGGCGCTGCCGGTGCTGTTCATGGTTCGCTTCAGGCCGGTGCGCTCACAACGACATTTACGGCATCTCAGGGTTTGCTCCTGATGATTCCCAATATGTATAAGATTGCCGGCGAACTGTTGCCGTGTGTGTTCCATGTTTCGGCCCGTACGCTGGCTACACGTTCTTTGTGTATATTCGGCGACCATAGCGACGTAATGGCATGTCGGCAGACCGGCTTTGCGATGCTTTGCGAAGGTTCGGTTCAGGAAGTAATGGACTTGTCGGCAGTGGCTCATCTGTCGGCACTGGAAGGCCGCGTTCCTTTCATCAACTTCTTTGACGGTTTCCGTACATCGCATGAGTACCAGAAGATAGAAGTCGTGGATCAGGAAGACATCCGTCCGCTTGTTCCGATGGACAAGGTAAGCGAATTCCGCAG
>CATXZX010000278.1 GCA_958404085.1 uncultured Prevotellaceae bacterium
CGGAGGATGCAACTTTCCGGATGTGCCGGCAGCCCAAGGCGGAAAGAAAATGTTCTACGACCAAGTCTTCGGACTGACCGACCCGCTGAGCGGCGAAGGCGGCTGGGCCGAACTGGGAAGCCTGCCCGTGGCCGCTGCCTACGGCGTAAGTATCAGCGTAAGCGAGGGATTACTCTGTATAGGCGGTACGGACGGCAGCCAAAGCCTCGATAATGTCTGGCTGCTGAGCGAACGGAACGGCAGAATCGACGTGCGGCCGCTCGCGCCGCTCCCCGTGGCACTCGACAACATGGCCGGAGCGGCAGGAGGTGGCTACATCTACGTAGCCGGGGGCCTGAACAACGGAACACCGGTAAACAAAGCATTCCGCATCAGCCTGTCGGACCTCAACGGCAACTGGGAGGAACTGCCCGACTTCCCCGGAAACGGACGCGTGCAGGCCGTGGCCGGCGTACAGAACGACGGTACGGGCCCCTGCTTCTACCTGATGGGAGGATACCAGCCCGCCCTGAACAACGATACCTGCACCATACACACAAACGGGCTGCGCTATGACCCGCGGCAGCGGACCTGGCACGCCACATCGGCCATCCACATAGCAGGAGAGGCCGCTCCGCGTGCTCTGATAGGGGCGGCCGGCACTGCGTCGGGCTGCGCACACCTGATATTCGGCGGCGGAGTCGATGCGGAACGCTTCCGCAATGCGCTCAACCGCCCGATGGAGACCGCCGAAGCCATGGCCCGAGGCGACGAGAAAGCACTCGCAAGACTCTCGCAGGAGGCCGACGAATACCTGCGGCACCCGGCGGCCTGGTATAAGTTCAACGACGAACTGATCATCTACCATACGCTGACGGATACCTGGGTCACGGAAGCCCGCTTCCCGCAGCTGGGACGCGCCGGAGCGGCGTGGGTTGACTACGACGGGGCGTGGGTGATTGTCAACGGGGAGTCGAAACCCGGCATCCGCTCGACCGACGTCACAGCACTGCGCATGACACGCCACGTGTCCGTCGGCGCACTCAACTGGACCGTGCTTGCGGCTTACCTGTTGGGCATGCTCTTACTGGGCTATTACTTCATGCGGCGCGAGGGCAGCAGCGACGACTTCTTCAAAGGCGGCGGACGCATCCCTTGGTGGGCGGCAGGAATCAGCATCTACGCCACCATGCTGAGCGCCATCACGTACATGGCTTATCCGGCAAAGGCTTTTGCCACCGACTGGACCTATTATCCGATGCTGGTGACGATTCTGCTTGTCAGCTTCCCGGTAATTAGGTATTACCTACCCTTCTTCCGCCGCCTCAACGTGACAAGCGCCTACGAGTACCTCGAAAAACGTTTCAACGCGGCCACACGCCTTATGGCAAGCGCCCTGTTCATCATTTTCATGGTAGCCCGCATGGCGCTGGTGCTTTATCTTCCGTCTCTCGCCCTAACTGCCGTCACCGGCATCGACATCTATACGTGCATCGTACTGATGGGATTGGTAACAATCGTCTACTGTACGATGGGAGGTGTAGAGGCCGTTATCTGGGGCGACGTGGTACAAGGATTTATCTTGGTCGGCGGAGCCATTTTCGCCGTCGCATATCTAATCGGCCACACGGAAGGAGGTTTGAGCGGCTTTCTGACAATCGGCATCGCGGACGAAAAATTCCGCCTGTTCGACTGGAGTCTGGACTACCGCAGCGCTACTTTCTGGGTAGTCATACTCGGTGGCATGGCGAACAACCTTATTTCGTACACGTCGGACCAGACGGTCATACAGCGCTATCTTACGACAAAAGACGAGCACAGCGCGCGCCAGAGTATCCTCATGAACGGCGTAATGAGTGTAGTGATTTCGGTTGCTTTCTTTGCGATAGGAGCCGGCCTCTACACCTTCTTCAAGACTCACCCTGCAGAGCTTGACTTCACCATGGCCAAGTCCGACATCATATTCCCCTTCTTCATGATGAGCCAACTGCCGGCCGGACTCGCCGGGCTGCTTATCGCAGCCATCTTCGCGGCCACCATGAGTACGATCTCCTCGAACATCAACTCCGTGGCTACAGCTTTCAGCGTGGACTTCTACAAGCGGTGGCGACCGGCTACCTCCGACAAGGCCATGGTACGCATCGCACGCCGCGCCTGTATCGTCTCGGGTATTCTGGGAATGGGCATCGCACTGCTTATGGCCACGTGGGAAATTCTCTCCCTGCTCGATTTTTTCCAAGAGATACTCGGACTGCTGTCGAGCGGCCTGGGCGGACTGTTCCTGATGGGCATCTTCTTCCCCCGCATCAACGGCCGGGCGGCCCTGGCAGGCTTCCTGTGCGGCGTAGGAGCCGTATTCCTCACCAAGTACTTCACGCAAGCCAGCTTCCTGCTCTACGGATTCATCGGTATGACCGTTTCGGTACTCACGGCATGGCTGCTCTCCTTCGTATGCCGCAGCCCGAAAGACCTGAAAGGCCTGACGTGGCACACACTTGAGGACAAATAAACCACACGGCGCATCAACATCTCAAAACATACATACAACTATGGATTTCAAGAAACTGGCCGCACAGTACAAGGCGGAACTTTTGGACAAAGTAGTCCCCTTTTGGCTGGACAAATCACAAGATACGGAATTCGGCGGTTACTTTACCTGCCTGGAACGCGACGGTTCGGTCTTCGACACCGATAAATTCATCTGGATGCAAGGCCGCGAGGTCTGGATGTTCTCCGTTTTATACAATAAGGTGGAAAAACGTCAGGAATGGCTCGACTGCGCCATACAGGGAGCCGAGTTTCTGAAAAAATACGGCCACGACGGCCACTACAACTGGTACTTCGCCCTCGACCGCGAAGGCCATCCGCTCGTCGAGCCCTACAACATCTTCTCCTACACATTCGCCGTCATCGCCTTCGGGCAGCTGAGCATCGCCACGGGCAATGCCGAGTATGCCGAAATAGCCAAACGCACGTTCGACATCGTACTCTCGAAGGTAGACAACCCCAAAGGACGCTGGAACAAAGCCACACCCGGAAGCCGCGCCATGAAGAGTTTCGCCCTGCCTATGATCCTGTGCAACGTGGCACTCGAGATAGAACCCCTTCTGGAGCCCCAGTTCATGCAACAAACCATCGAAACCTGCATCCACGAGGTTATGGACGTATTCTACCGCCCCGAACTGGGCCTTATCGTCGAACACCTGGGCACCGACGGCACCCTTCAGGACAACTTCGACGGCCGCCTGCTCAATCCCGGCCACGCCATCGAGGCCATGTGGTTCATCATGGACCTCGGCAAACGGCTCGGCCGCAACGACCTCATCGAGAAAGCCGTACAGATAGCCCTCAACGAAGCCGAATACGGCTGGGACAAACAATACGGAGGCATCTTTTACTTCCTCGACCGCCTGGGACGTCCCCAGCAACAGCTCGAATGGGACCAGAAACTGTGGTGGGTACACATCGAGACGCTCATCACCATGATCAAGGGCTACCAGCTGACGCGCAACCCCAAGTGTCTGGAATGGTTCGAGCGCGTCCACAACTACGTATGGACTCACTTTACAGACCCCGACTATCCCGAGTGGTACGGCTACCTGAACCGCCGCGGCGAAGTACTGCTGCCGCTGAAGGGCGGCAAGTGGAAAGGCTGCTTCCACGTGCCCCGCGGCCTGTTCCAATGCTGGCAGGTTCTCGAACAACTGGCCCAGGAAACACCGGAAACCGAACAATAAACACACAGCAACCATGATATTGGATAAAATCAGCAACAGCGGCCGCATCGAGGCCCTGCATCC
>CATXZX010000279.1 GCA_958404085.1 uncultured Prevotellaceae bacterium
CCTGGAACAAATAGAACAGGCCGTCATGAACCGCGACTACACGACATTCGGTTTCCGCACGACCGATGAGGTCACATCGCCGCTGACCGACGAGGAACACAAAGCCAACATCCGCCGTGCCATCGCCCACTGCCTGCGCGGCGACGTGTTCCAGATGGTTCTGTCGCGCCGCTTTGTACAGCATTATGCGGGAGACGATTTCCAACTCTACCGTGCCCTGCGGCGCATCAACCCTTCTCCTTATCTTTTCTACTTCGATTTCGGCGGTTTCCGCATCTTCGGTTCGTCGCCCGAGACACATTGCCGCATCGAGGACGGCACGGCAACCATCGACCCCATAGCCGGTACCACACGACGCGACGGTAACCGGCAGACCGACAAACAACTGGCCGACGACCTGCTTCGGAATCCCAAAGAGAATGCCGAACATGTCATGCTGGTGGACCTGGCACGCAACGACCTGAGCCGCAACTGCTCCGGCGTACAGGTGGAATTTTACAAAGAACCGCAGTTCTACAGTCACGTCATCCACTTAGTGAGCCGCGTCAGCGGGACCGTCGATGCCGGAACGAACCCCATGAAAGTGCTGGCCGACACGTTCCCGGCCGGAACCCTGAGCGGAGCGCCCAAGGTGAAAGCGCTTGAACTTATCAGCCGCTACGAACCGCACAACCGCGGCGCCTACGGCGGATGTATCGGCTTCATCGGCCTGCAAGGTACGCTCAACCAAGCCATTACCATACGTACCTTTATCAGCCGGAACGGCGAACTTTGGTTCCAGGCCGGCGGCGGCATCGTGGCAGCCAGCGACGAGGAAGCCGAACTTCAGGAAGTAAACAACAAACTGGGCGCCCTGCGAAAAGCAATCGCCCTGGCTGAAACAATTTAACCCCAAATATCCGACACATGCACATCGTTATTATAGACAACTACGACTCTTTTACACACAACCTGAGTCATCTGGTGAAGGAACTCGGTACCCAGGTCACCGTTCTGCGGAACGATAAATTCCAGCTCAGCGACCTTCAGTCCTTCGACGCCATCATTCTCTCGCCCGGGCCCGGCATTCCCGACGAGGCCGGACTGTTGAAAGACGTAATCCGTACGTATGCCTCCAGCAAGCCCATGCTGGGCGTTTGCCTGGGCGAACAGGCCATCGGCGAGGTATTCGGTGCAACGCTCAAGAACCTCAGTCATGTTTTCCACGGCATCCAGACTCCCATCCGTATCCTCGCAGACGATTATATCTTTGCCGGACTTCCCCCTGTCTTTGCGGCAGGCAGGTATCACTCGTGGGTCGTAGACCGGAGCGGCTTTCCCGACGCGCTCGAGATTACCGCCGTCAGCGACGAGGGCCACATCATGGGACTCCGCCACCGCACGTTCGACATCCACGGCATCCAGTTTCATCCGGAGTCCGTTCTGACCCCCGACGGCAAGCGCATTATTTCCAATTTCCTTCACCACGTAACCCAAAGAACCGCTTTATGAAACAACTACTCGAACGCCTTTTCCATCACGAAGTACTCTTGTCCGAAGAGGCTGAACAGATCCTGCTCCGCATCACGCAGGGAGCATACAACGACGCAGAGATAGCCGCACTCCTGACCGTTTTCCGCATGCGCGGCATCCACACCGACGAACTTTTAGGCTTTCGGAAAGCACTTTTAAGTTGCAGCCGTCCGATAGACCTCTCAGCTTTTAGCCCCATCGACATAGTCGGTACGGGCGGCGACGGCAAGAATACATTCAACATATCCACCTGCGCCTGCTTTGTCGTAGGCGGAGCCGGCTACAACGTGGCCAAACATGGCAATTACGGGGCGTCGTCCGTCAGCGGAGCGAGTACGGTTCTCGAACAGCACGGCGTAAAATTCAATAACGACCCCGACAAACTGAAACGGTCCATCGAAACGTGCCGCGTGGCCTACCTGCACGCTCCCCTTTTCCACCCGGCACTGGCCAGCGTGGCACCGGTCCGTCGCGCGCTGCACGTCAAGACGGTCTTCAACCTGCTCGGTCCGCTCGTCAACCCCTGTCGTCCGGCCTATCAGCTGTTGGGAGTCTCCGACCTGGCGCAAATGCGATTGTACACGCAAGCCCTGCAACGCTTAGGGATGGGCTTTGCCATCGTCAACAGCCTGGACGGATACGACGAGATCTCGCTGACAGACGATTTCAAAGTGATAACCAATCGTTACGAAACCATTTATACGCCGGAGGAACTCGGTCTGAAGATGGCCCGCCGCGAAGACCTGAGCGGCGGCAACTCGCCGGAAGAGGCCGCACGTATCTTCGACAACGTACTGCGAGGCGAAGCCACCGAAGAACAGGCCAACTGCGTACTCATCAACGCTTCGTTCGCCATCCGTGCCATACGTCCCGAACTGCCCATCGAGGACTGTGTTGACCAGGCACGCGAGTCGCTCTTGAGCGGACGTGCCCTGCAAACGTTCAAAACCTTTGTCGAACTTAACAGCTGAGCCATGCCCCATATCCTGACCGACATTCTGAACAAAAAATTCGCCGAGGTACGGGAACGCAAGGCCCTTTGTCCGCAAAACCGTCTGGAAGCCATCTGCGCCGACCTTCCCGCCACACGCAGCCTGCGAGCCGCCCTTGAAAACTCGGAAACCGGCATCATCGCCGAGTTCAAACGCCGTTCGCCGTCGAAGGGCTGGATCCGGCAAGACGCGGCCGTCGAAGACATCATTCCGGCATACGTAACCAACGGTGCCAGCGCACATTCCATCCTGACCGACAACTCCTTTTTCGGAGGAACGCTGGCCGACATCGAAACGGCACGCCCCTTGACCCCGCTCCCTATCCTGCGGAAGGAATTCATCGTCGATTCCTACCAACTGTATGAGGCGCGGGCCGCCAAGGCCGACGCCGTGTTGCTCATCGCCGCGGCCCTGACACCGGCCGCCTGCCGTGCCCTGGCCGCCGAGGCCCGTTCCATCGGTCTGGAAGTGCTGCTCGAAATACACAACGAGGGCGAACTGGACTACTACTCGGACGATGTCTCGCTCATCGGAGTCAACAACCGCGACCTCGGCTCTTTCCGGACCGATCCCGAAGTATCGCTCCGCCTGGCCGACCGTCTTCCCAGCGACGTACTGCACATCTCGGAGAGCGGCCTCCGTTCGCCCGACGTCCTGCGTACGCTGCGCGAGGCAGGATACCGCGGTTTCCTCATAGGCGAGGCCTTCATGTGCCGGGAGAATCCGGGCGAGGCACTGGCGGCGTACATCAAAAACCTACAAACATGTATGTAAAGGTATGCGGCCTGCGCGCCGCCGACAACATACGTGCCGTCGAGGCCGCCGGTGCCGACTGGTTCGGCTTCATCTTCTACGAACATTCGCCGCGCTACGTGTCCGAACGTCCGGCCTACCTGCCCGTCCGGGGACTGCGGACCGGTGTTTTCGTATCGCCTGCCTACGACGAGGTATGCCGCCGGGCCGAGGAATTCGGCCTGCACGCCGTCCAACTTCACGGCCGCTGCCCGGTCGCTCTCTGCCAGCGGTTGCGGGCCGACGGACTGCGGGTCATACGCGCCCTTCCGGCCTGCCCCGACCTCGACGAAGCCGCTTCCGCATACATCGGCGCCTGCGATTTTTTCCTGTTCGACACACCGTCCGCCGCATACGGAGGGAGCGGACAGACGTTCGACTGGAGCCTGCTCGACACTTACACCCGCGACGTTCCCTTTCTGCTCAGCGGCGGACTCTCGCCCGACAGCCTGCACGCGCTGAGCCGCTGGTCGCAT